>SLGL01000309.1 GCA_007123785.1 Balneolaceae bacterium | reverse complement strand
CGAAGTTACTAAACTGGCAGATAAGCAAAAAGTGGTTGAGGACAAAGATCTGATAAGCATAATGGCAAATACCAATTATTCTAAAAAGAATCCGGATAACTCTTTTGTCGCCGGCTGATGAAATCTCAGATCAACAGACAGAAATAATCAAAATCAATAAAAACAAAACCTAACAATAACTCCATTATTATGGGAATGACGTTAACCGAAAAGATACTTGCAAAACACAGTGGCAACGACCGGGTTTCGCCTGGCGACAATGTGTGGGTAGATGTAGATGTACTGATGACCCACGATGTATGCGGACCTCCGGCCATCGGCATTTTTCATAAGCAGTTTGGCGAAGATGCCAAGGTATGGGATAAAGAAAAACTCGTTATTATTCCCGACCACTACATCTTCACCAATGATAAATATGCCAATCGAAATGTTGATATTCTGCGCGCTTTCGCTGCTGAGCAGGATTTACCCTACTTTTATGATGTCGGGACCGATCGCTACAAAGGTGTATGCCACGTAGCACTGCCGGAGGAAGGATTTACCCGGCCGGGAGAAGTTCTTTTTGGAACGGATTCCCACACCTGTACAGCCGGAGCGTTTGGGCAGTTTGCCACAGGAATTGGCAACACCGATGCGGCTTTTATTATGGGTACAGGAAAACTCTGGGTGAAAGTGCCCGAAACCATGCGATTTGTATTTGAAGGTGCCTCACTGCCACCATACCTGATGGCCAAAGACATTATCCTGAAAATTATTGGTGATATAGGCGTGGACGGTGCAACCTACCGAACCATGGAATTTACAGGGCCAGGAATTAAAGCACTGACGATGGAAGACCGCATGACCCTCACCAATATGGCGATTGAAGCCGGGGGGAAAAATGGCGTGGTTGAACCAGATGAAGTGACCGATGCGTACGTTAAATCACGAACCGATAAACCTTTCGAAAAAGTGTACAGCGATCCTGATGCGGTATATCACAGTGAACACTTTTACAATATCGAAGAGTTGGTTCCGATGATTGCCAAGCCGCACAGTCCAGACAATAAAGCCACTGCCGAGGAACTGGAAGGAACTTACCTCGACCGGGCGTATATCGGATCATGTACAGGCGGAAAGCTGTCTGACTTCAGAGCAGCTGCCGAAATTATCCGGGGCAACAAAGTGAAACTTGACACCTATATTGTGCCTGCCACCACTGAAATCGCACGAGCACTTGAAACCGAAACTATCTATGGCACACCACTGATCGATATTTTCAGGGAAGCAGGCTGTAAAATCGGGAATGCTTCCTGTGCAGCTTGCCTTGGCGGCCCCTCTGATACCTTCGGGCGTCTGAATAGTGAAGAGGTTTGTATCTCATCAACCAACAGGAATTATCCCGGACGGATGGGATCGAAGCAGGCTCAGGTTTATCTTGCTTCACCCTATACTGTGGCGGCATCTGCTGTAACCGGTGTGATTACTGACCCGAGAGTGTTCATTCAGCAAACTGTTATTTAACAGGGTGCAGTTAAATCATTAACGAATTTTCTAATTTTTATAATAAGCAATAACATGAGTAAATCCTCAGAACCCATCAAAGGCAAGGCTTTTGTATTGGGCAAGAATGTTGACACCGACCAGATTATACCTGCAGCACACCTGGTATACAGCCTGGAAGATCCCGAAGAACGTAAATTGTATGGAAAATATGCTCTTTCGGGAGTTCCATCTCAAGAATCGGGCCTGCCGCAAGGCAACATACGGCTCACCAAAGAAGATGAAACTGAAAGTGAGTTTAAAATAATAGTTGCGAGCGATAACTTCGGTTGTGGTTCATCACGTGAACACGCTCCGGCCTGCCTTGAAATTGCAGGAATAAAAGCGATTGTAACTTCATCGTATGCAAGAATCTTTTATCGCAATTCGGTTGACGGCGGTTTTCTGATTCCGTTTGAGAGTTACGAGGACCTGAGCAAGGAAGTTCATACCGGAGATGAACTGGAGATTGACCAGGAAAATCACATATTGAAAAACCTTACACAAAAAAAGGAATACAAGATCAAGCCATTGGGCAGTGTAGCCGATATTGTTCATGCAGGTGGCATTTTTAAATATGCCAGGCAAACCGGGATGGTGGCTGAACGATGAAACAAATTGAAATAGTTGCCCTCCCCGGGGATGGTATTGGGCCGGAGGTAACAGCTGTTGCGCTTGATGTGCTGAAAACTGTCTGCCGGCAGTTTCATGTAGAACTAAAAGCTACTGAGCTGCCCTTTGGCGGCACTTGCTATGAACAGCACGGAAAACCGGTTACCGATGAAATTCTGGATGAATGTAAAAACAAGAAAGTTGTGCTTCTGGGCGCTGTCGGCGGCCCTTCATGGGATGACCTCAGCGCCGATTTGCGCCCGGAAGCTGCATTATTAAAACTACGAAAAGAACTCGGAGTATTTGCAAACCTAAGGCCTATAAACGTCTATCCTGCACTTGCGGCTGCTTCAACCATTAAAGAAGAAGTGATTGAAGGCACCGATATTTTCATTGTACGGGAACTGACCGGCGGGGTCTATTTTGGAGAACCCAGGTTTACATCTGAAGAAAACGGTGATCCCTTTTCAGTGGATACGATGAAGTACAGCCGCTCGGAAGTACATCGTGTGGCAAGAGTTGCGTTTGAAGCAGCCCGGCTGCGGGATAAACGGGTCTGCTCGGTTGACAAGGCCAACGTACTGGAAAGTTCACGTATGTGGCGAAAATCAATTCTCGAAATCGCTGGTGATTATCCTGATGTGGAACTAAGCCACATGCTGGTGGATAATTGTGCTATGCAGATCATTCGCGATCCGAAGCAGTTTGATGTGATGGTTACCGGAAATCTGTTTGGTGATATCCTGAGTGATGCTGCTTCTATGCTGACCGGTTCGCTCGGAATGCTGCCGTCGGCCAGTATAGGCGGAGAGAACGGAGTATATGAACCGGTTCACGGCTCTGCTCCCGATATTGCGGGTAAGGGTGTAGCCAATCCTCTTGCAGCTGTGGCATCTGCGGCACTGCTTTGTCGTTATTCACTTAAGCTGGAAGAAGCGGCTCTGAAAATCGAAGCTGCCATCCAGGCAGTTCTCGAAAGCGGGCTTCGAACAGCTGATCTCTACACCGAAGAACCGGGGACAACCCTGGCAAATACGAAGCAGATTTCTGACTTTCTACTCAAAACATTTCAGCAGAAAGAAGCTGCTATTTAATTTTTT
>SLGL01000479.1 GCA_007123785.1 Balneolaceae bacterium | reverse complement strand
GATAAAGAATGATTTTCAAAAATATTTGTATAACAAATAATGGCGAAAGGAAAGCTGCACCGAGTGCCGTTAGGCACGGCCAATATTGTGACCCGGTGATTCATCACCGGGCCTGACACAACTTCTGATGCGAAAGTACCGTAGGTACGATCCGTTTGGGTAAGTTGCCCGTTCCTTATGATGTCCCAATTTCATTCCATTTGGGGGTGCTGACCAGGTTTTTGCCCATCTACCATCGGGTTATCTGCAGCTGCTCCGCTGCAGAATACTACACCGCACGGGTATACAACATCAATGGGCTACAGCGTGACCCGATGTTGTGATTTTTCCTGTGCTTTGATATAAACCATGCTATTCATTTCCATTATCCGGATGTGTAATTGTATAAAGCAGTTTCCCTTCAATAAAATCGACAGATTGTGTATGGTTGTCAAACCAATGTATCTCTATAGAGGCTGGTGTGTCTGAAAAACCCATAACCTGTGCAGAACTGTTTTGAGACCAGTAACCCGACCCAGCCTGTATTTCTCTTTTCGGGCCTTTAGTGCCATCCTTGTAAACAATACGCATACTTGAACCAATGGCACTTTCATTACTATATGGTTCTTTTAGCCTGATTTTAATACCCGATTTCTCTGTTTGGTTTTTATAGAGTTTTGTTCTGTTGTTATTTTGGGTAATGACAATATCTACTTTCCCATCATTATTAAAATCACTTAATGCAGCACCTCTTTGCTCTCCATAAACTGTAATACCACTTTTATGTCCTGGTACGGCCTCAAGATTTCCTTGTCCATCGCCTTTTAATATCAAACCACGGCCTGAGTCTAACCTGGGGGTTGTTTTTGGAAAGCCAAAATAATTCTGGCTTATAAAAATATCTTCGTTACCGTCATTATCAAAATCAGCTACGCCAATGTAAAACCCTGCCGAAAATTGAGCTTTGGGAGGGAGTGGGGTTGCTTTAAATTCACTTCCCGTATTTATAAACATCATATGTTCCAGTGTATTTATTTCTTTATTTGGAATCGTATTCAGATCATAACCTAAAATTTCTTCCAGGGACGATTGACCAAATTCTCTGTGAGAACGAACATTCTGTACTATCACAGATGAAATGGAGAGTAAGTCATTTGACTGGCGCCTGGGGACATAACGGTTGCTTTCAGTATCATAATAGGCTTCAATTATATCCAATGTGCCATTCCAATTGAAGTCGCCATAAAACATTCTGAGAGGATTATATGACCTTATTTGATAGGGACTATTCAAGCCTTTGTTTGTAGCTACAATATCAGTTAAACCGTTATTGGTAAAATCTCCGGTTGCTATTCCATTCCACCAGCCTTTATACTGATCTAATCCCACTTCAGCAGTAATCTCTTCGAAAGTGCCTTCATTGTTTTTAAATAATTTTAAAGATCCCCATTCCGTACTAATTAATAGATCCTGGCTGCCATTATTATTGATATCAGAAAATACGGCACTGGTCACTAAACCTATATCAGACAGTTGACTGGAATTGGCCTCATCAAGTCTGAATGTTCCATGATCATTCATAAATAATCTTGAATCGGCGTCCATGGGATACGCTCCTTTGATAAACCTGCCTCCTATAAAGAGGTCAATATATCCGTTTCCGTTATAGTCAGCCGCAGCAACCGGGCCTGTTGCTGAAGGTATACCCGGAATGGTTTCCACTTCTATATTTCCGCTTTTGTCTATTGAGTAAATATAGGCAGATGGGGCATTGAAGCTATCTGTTTTATAGTTGGAGTTGCCTACCACAATTTTTGTAAACTCTCCTTCATGCCAGCCTATCACAGAAGTCTGGTCACTCAGGGTTGTATTGGTTAAGGGGGCCAGCTCATGCAGGGTAAAATCTCCATTTCCCAGATTTTCATACAATGAAAAATCACCACCCTTGCCCGAAGAAATGAGTAAATCATCTTTTCCATTTTGGTTAAAATCTATCCAGGCCGCTCCAGGCCCATATCGGCTCAATTTGTAAGGAAGGAGTGGCTGAAGTTCGTAATCATCAAAATGAGCTTCAAAATGGTGGTGGTCTAATTTATCAGACACATCTTCAAACTTAACCAGGGGGACGTCAGAATCTTCAATATCGATTTCATCTGCTGCTGGTCTACCCAGACTGTCCCTATTCGGTTCTTCTATTTCATATATCCGGTTGGCTTCAACGTTTTCGATAACAGACTGATGTCCACCTGGCCATGTTACAGTAATTACATGGTTATTATTATTTTTATCAGCAGCGAAAGCAGCCTGAGCTGTTGAACCTGAAAGATAGTTCCCGCCTGAAGCCAATTCTTTTGTTTGAGTAACAGGGCCTCCTTCTAATTTAATTTTGGCCCCAATTCCCTGAGTATTCGGAGAAGATCCCTTCAACCTGATCGCTATACGCGGCTTATTCGACCGGTTAGTATAAATAGCTGCGGTATCATTATATCGATTTGTGATCAGATCTAACGTTCCATTGTTATTCAGATCTGCCAATGCCAGGCCATGAGTAATATCCATCTCATCAAAACCCCAGTCGGAGCTTTTATCAGAAAATGTAAGGTCCTGATTATTTTGAAAAAATTTGTTCTGTAATTCTAAAGAAGGATATTCCAAGACATACCCTTCCAGGTCATCCGGATTTGTGCTTATTTTATGATTTATGTAGCGCTGAGTGTCCAGGTCCAAAACATCATAAGCAAACCCCGTAGTAATGATTAAATCTTCGTATCCATTGAGATTTATATCTAAAAACTGTACCACCCAGGACCATCCGCTTGCTTCAAGCTGGCTGTAATAAGCAATTTCAGCGTATGTATTATCACTTCTGTTAAGGAATAATGAGTTCCGGCTATACATAGGCCGATTGTCATATTCACCAAGAGATGTTGGATTTGGATCCGTTGATACATGCTGGGTCATCCTTCGATGATGATAAGGGCTAAGCATTTCAGATACGAAAATATCGGCTGAACCATTTCGGTTTATATCAGAAAAATCAACACCCATCGAAGAGAAACTGGAATTTCGTATTGCCAGGTCATCAATCAGTTTAAATTGGCCATTACCTTGGTTTATCCAAATCCGATCGGGTGTAAAAAAATCATTGACAACATATAAATCAGGTAAACCATTGTTGTTCAGATCTTGAAATTTTGCGACTAAACCCCAGTCAGGATGCAATCCAAATTCTTCACCATTACTATTCAAAAATGTCTTTTC
>SLGL01000022.1 GCA_007123785.1 Balneolaceae bacterium | reverse complement strand
CACGACTACATCGGAACAGAGCATTTAATACTGGGTATAGTCCGTTTGGGTGACGGAGTTGCAATCCGGATTTTAAAAAATCTGAATTGCGACCTGTTCAAGCTCAAAAAAACAATTGAAGATACCGTACGCGGAACGGGCGGTACCGTAACCGTGGGCAATATTCCGCTCACCAAACAAGCCGAAAAGGTGCTCAGAATCACTTATCTTGAAGCCAAGCTTTATAAAAGTGATACGATAGGCACCGAGCACCTGTTGCTTTCATTGCTGAGAGACGAAGAGAATATAGCAGCACAAATTTTGCAGCAGTTTAACGTTTCTTACGATGCCGTTCGTGAAGAACTCGATATGATCATTTCCGGTAACACAAGGGATATGGATCCATCTGACGCGCGCTCCACGAAAGCAAGTACCCAGCCTCCCTCATCAAAAGGCTCACAATCATCTGGTAGTTCCAGGGAAAAGAAAATGGAAAAGTCAAAAACACCCGTACTCGACAATTTTGGCAGAGACCTCACTCAGCTTGCTGAGGATGGTAAGCTCGATCCGATTATAGGCCGTGAAAAAGAGATTGAGCGTGTAGCACAGGTTTTAAGCCGCAGAAAGAAAAACAATCCTGTTTTGATTGGTGAACCAGGCGTTGGAAAAACCGCAATTGCCGAAGGGCTTGCTTCCCGA
Source organism: Balneolaceae bacterium (assembly GCA_007123785.1). Classification (GTDB taxonomy): domain Bacteria; phylum Bacteroidota; class Rhodothermia; order Balneolales; family Balneolaceae; genus Rhodohalobacter. The sequence continues at coordinate 2,563 of SLGL01000022.1, read as the reverse complement.
ATCATCGAGAAAAAAGTATCCAGGGTGCTCTACGATAAGCGCGTAATAGCACTGGATCTTGCCGCACTTGTTGCCGGCACAAAATACCGGGGACAATTTGAAGAGCGCATGAAAGCTGTGATGAGCGAGCTGGAAAAAACCGATAATGTGATTCTTTTTATCGATGAGCTCCACACCATCGTGGGTGCAGGCGGCGCAAGCGGATCTCTGGACGCATCGAATATGCTGAAACCAGCCCTGGCCCGCGGCGAAGTACAGGCCATTGGTGCCACAACTCTGAATGAGTACCGGCAATTTATTGAAAAAGATGGCGCACTCGAACGGCGGTTTCAGAAAATTATGGTGGAACCGACATCCATTGATGAAACGTTTGAAATTCTTAATCAGATTAAAGGTAAATACGAAAAACATCACAGTGTTCAGTACAATGCAGATGCTATTGAAGCTTGTGTGAAACTGACCGACCGTTATGTAACCGACCACTTCCTGCCAGATAAAGCGATTGACGCACTGGATGAAGTAGGAGCACGGGTCCACCTTTCAAACATCACTGTTCCCGATCATATTCTGGAGCTTGAAGAAGAGATTGAGAAAACCAGCAGCGAGAAAAATGCAATGGTGAAAAAGCAGCGCTTTGAAGAAGCTGCCCGCCTGCGCGATACCGAAAAACGGCTGATGGAAGACCTTGAACAAGCCCAGCGTGAATGGGAGAAAGAATCAGAACATATCGTTTTTGATGTAACGGAAGATGATGTTGCCTCGGTCGTAGCGATGATGAGCGGCGTGCCCGTAAATAAAATCAGCCAAAAAGAAGGCCAGAAGCTTTTGAAAATGAAAGAAGCACTCGGCAGCAAAGTGATTGGCCAGGAAGAGGCGATCGTCAAGCTGACCAAAGCCATTCAGCGTACCCGGGCCGGGCTGAAGGACCCGTCACGCCCGATCGGTTCATTCATTTTCCTCGGCCCCACAGGTGTGGGTAAAACCGAAATGGCGAAAGTGCTTGCGCGATATCTGTTTGATAAAGATGAGGCTCTTATCCGCGTAGATATGAGTGAATATATGGAGAAATTCAGCGTATCGCGGCTGGTAGGTGCCCCTCCAGGTTATGTAGGTTATGAAGAGGGCGGTATCCTCACCGAAAAAGTGCGCAGAAAACCATACAGCGTGGTACTTCTCGATGAAATCGAAAAGGCACACCCCGATGTGTTCAATATTCTGCTGCAGGTGCTGGATGACGGTATACTGACTGACAGTCTCGGCCGCAAAGTCGACTTCAGAAATACCATTATCATTATGACATCCAACATCGGTGCACGGGATATCCGTAATATGGGTAAAGGAATCGGGTTTTCCTCCACCGAAGGCGAATTCGATTACGCCCAGATGAAATCGACGATTCAGGATGCACTGAAGAAAGTGTTCAACCCGGAGTTTTTAAACCGGATTGATGATGTTCTTACGTTCAGGCCGCTTGAAAAGCATGATATCTTCAAGATTATCGATATCCTTGCCGAAGATCTGTTCAAACGGATTTCTAATCTTGGATTTAAACTGGAGATCACCAAAGGCGCCAAAGATTTCATCACCGATAAAGGTTTTGACCAGAAATTTGGTGCACGACCGCTGAAACGAGCCCTTCAGAAATACATTGAAGATCCGCTTGCCGAAGAGCTGTTAGGCGTGGAGCATCCGAAGGGATCGACCATCAAAATCAAGATGAACAAATCCCGGGACGGCCTCGAATTTGACTGGACCGAACCCGAACCCGTTGAATCAAATGCCGATGATAACGGTGAAAACTCCCCGTCTGAATCGGAGCAGGAAGCCAAGGCGTAATTTCCGGTTAAACAGGAATCAATGATTGAAAAGCACGCGGCCCCCAAGGTTTCGTGCTTTTTTTTATTTATGAGTATTGAGTATCGAGTAGAGAGTATTGAGTATCAAGTATCGAGACATAAATGGTGCAAGCGGGTCAACTACGCCAAAGGCTTCGAAGACCAGGAACGCTTGTGCCATAACATTTTTTTAAAACCCGCAACCCGCATCCAGTTAATAAGGGTTCGAATCGTAAATATTGCTCCTCTTCATACATTGGGGGATGAATATACTTGTTGACTGACTTCTCATTCCACGAGTTCAACTCTGAGCTTTTTCCCAAATGCCCGGGCATACTTCTCCAACGTCGAAAGCCGAATATCTTCGGCATGATTCTCGATTCGTGAGATGGCTGTTTTTTTTGTATTAAGTTGTTTAGCCAGTTCATCCTGAGTCAGACCAGCTTCTTCACGGGCTTGCTTAAGCAAAACACCAATTTTAAAGCTTCGGAATCCTTCATCATACCCCTCTGCAAATTCAGGGTCACGTTTTTTTCTGTCACTAATATATGCTTGAAGATCACTCATTTTTTACCTCTTTTTCGGGACAGATAATCAGCTTTTCTTTGCTCTGCCAAGTTAATTTCCTTTTTCGGTGTTTTCTGTGATTTTTTAGCAAACCCGTTAGTGAGTAAGATAAACTCATCATTATCTATAAAACCCAACAATCGAAAACTGTTGGATCCAAT
>SLGL01000275.1 GCA_007123785.1 Balneolaceae bacterium | reverse complement strand
TAAATACGTACTCCTTTTTTGCTCTTTATGCAAATATCGACGGGTTTACCTACTCTGGTTCGCCTATTCCAAGTTCTGAAAGAACCGAGATGGACCGCTGGATTATCTCGCGCCTCAATACCACCGTAAAACAGGTGGATGAATTTTTGGATGAGTACGAACCCACCAAAGCAGTCCGTGAGATGGAACACTTTGTGGATGAACTGAGTAATTGGTACATACGCCGAAGCCGTCGACGTTTCTGGAAAGAAGGCAAAAGCCTGGACAAAACGGCCGCTTATCAAACTCTTTTCGAGTGTCTGCTCAGTCTGGCGAAAATTATGTCACCCATCGCACCTTATATGGGTGAATGGCTATACCAGCGCTTGAACGAGGTAGTGAAACAGGATGAAGATTCTGTCCATACCTCATTTTATCCCACAGTTGAGGAAACTGCCATCGACAAACAGCTTGAACGCCGTATGGATGTGGCCAGAATTATTAGCTCCATTGTGTTACGGGTTCGAAATCAGATCAATGTGAATGTTCGACAGCCACTGAAAAAAATTATTCTTCCAATTGCCAGCGATGAACGAACGGTAGTTAATGCGGTGAAAGGCATTATTTTGGATGAGGTAAACGTTAAAGAAATTGAGTATGTGGATGATGATTCCGGTATTGTTAGTAAATCTGCCAAACCGAACTTCCCGGTACTTGGAAAGCGGCTCGGAAAGCGGATGAAAGCGGTTGCCAAAAAAATAAATCAACTATCTACCGAAGATATTACTAAATTCGAAGATGAAGGCGTTATTGAACTTCTTCTGGATGATGATGAAAAAGTAAGAATTTCATCAAATGAAATAGAAATTCAGCGAACCGGCCTCCAGGGGTGGTCTGTTGAAACAGAAAAAGGAATAACTGTTGCTGTGGATACAGAGCTGACCCCCAAACTGATTGAAGAAGGGTTGTCACGTGAATTCGTGAACCGCATTCAGAATATGCGCAAAGAGGCCGATTTTGAAGTGACAGACCGCATTGTGATCGGGTTCTCAGGTTCGGATATACTGAAAAAAGCGATTGAATCTTCATTGGATAATATCAAAACCGAAACACTTGCAGAAGAGATAAATACCAGTATCCTGGACGTATCTGATTTTGTCAAGACCTGGGAAATCGAGGGCGATGAAACCGAAATTTCGATACGAAGAACAATTAACAATTAATCATTAAGATTATGGCATCTTCAAAAGAAACCAAAAAAGAGGATAGAATTTCCCCCTACAACGATGAGGAGCTTGAGTACTTTAAGCAAATTATCGTGAAAAAACGGGATGAAGCTGAGCAGGAGCTCACTACATTGCAGAATTTACTACGTGAAAGCATGGAGAATGCATCCGATGAGTCAGCATACTCTTTTCACATGGCTGATGCCGGTACGGACGCACAGGAGCGGGAGAAAACGTATATGCTTTTTAACCGCACTAAAAAGTTTGTCCGGTATCTCGATGATGCACTTAAGCGTATTGAGAACAAAACATACGGTGTGTGTAAAGTTACCGGTAAGAAAATTGCCAAAGGACGCCTCGAAGCCGTTCCTCACACACAGCTCAGCATCGAAGCTAAATTAAAACGCCGATAAGAGTATATAGATTTGTCGTTACGAGGAAAAAAACTTACAGCACTTTTTATTCCTGTTATTTTGGTGGTGATCGTAGATCAGATCACCAAAAATTTAGTCCGAACGAATCCCGGCTTACACAGAGTAGAAGTGATCGAAGGCTGGCTGGCCCTTAATTTTACCAAAAATCCCGGCATGGCAATGGGCATGGATTGGCTTTCTACGCCTACAATCAGTGTAATTGCGATCCTTGCCACGATCGGGATTCTGGTTTACATTCTGATCACTCTTGAAAAAGCTAATTTTGCATACCTTATCTGCATGGGGCTGATTCTTGGAGGAGCCCTCGGTAATATTACCGACCGTATTTTTATGGGAATTGCAGGTGGTTATGGCGGGGTACTTCACGGGCATGTTGTCGATTTTATTCATTTCACACTTACTATAGGCGACTGGCCTGTTTTTCCATACATTTTTAATGTTGCTGACATTGCAATAAGCACATCTATAATTGTACTGATTCTTTTCCACAAAAAAATAATGCCCATAACAGAGGAGGAAGAGGAAACGGGACAAATGTCTGAAAGTGCAGACCTAACAGACGTGGCAACAGAGGATGATTCTGTTATGGTTTCCGATAACCCGAATCAGCAGACAATCAGCAATAATAAAAATGCCTGATTTTTGCGAAAAACAGACGCAAGGTTGTAGTCAGAGAAAATTTCGTGTTTCCTCCGTCAGCCTGAAGGAGTAATCAACTCCCTTTTTCAAGCGCATTATTCAGAAAGCGGGAAAATCCAACAACATCCTGATAGCCGCGGCGGCGGTCAATTACATTCCCGTCAGCATCCATAACTACCGTGAAGGGATAGGCAGTAACACCCATTTTGGAAGCAAATTCACGTTCACTCATCTCCTCTCCGTTAAATAAGAGCGTATTTGTGGAATGGCCGTTAACTTTTACAGGATGGTACGAGCGGTCGAGAATGGCGCGAACAGAAGGGGCCGGGTAGGTTTCACGGTCCATTTTTCGGCAAAATTGGCATCCTACTTCGTAAATATCAATCATTACGAGCCGGTTGTCTTGGCCAGCTTGTTCAAGTGCGGCTTCAAGCGGCATCCACTCCGGTGCATTTTCGATATCTTCAGGTATAATTTGTGTAAATGAAAAATAGGCGAAGATTAAAATAAAACCGGCAATTACGGAACCGATAACAGCTTTTCGTTTCATGATAGCTTACTGAAAATGGTTGAATTTTATTTCATTGTACCGGGCAGAGTTCGAACCAGTTTGGCAGCTCGTGCCGGGAGAGTTTTAAAAATAATGCAATATAAGAAGAATAATTCTCCCCAAATGCAATTTTGAAAACGTGAAATGAAGGATGATCTTGTATTGAATGTGAGAGTAGTAAAATAGAAAGTATACGATTCTCCATTAAAAAATTTAATTTCACAATAAAGAATTGGCGTTACATCCACCGTGCCATTTATTCGGACTGGCCAAGCTGCAGCGGTAAAATATCAATATGTTTCAGACATAGGTGTACCATGAAACTTAATACATCATCCATTGATGGATTCAGAAAAAGTCTGAGTTTGATTCTTAAATTATGCCTTTAAAAAGTCCCCCTTAGATAAGGGGGATTATGT
>SLGL01000146.1 GCA_007123785.1 Balneolaceae bacterium | reverse complement strand
TCAATCACTTCAGCGACTCCTTCCATCTGTTCACGTTCTTTGTCCAGAATCTCACGGGCCTGATCGGGCGTGATGTTGCTTTTTGGAGTAACGAGTGTTGTCACAATTCCTGTAATCATCGCCAAAGCAAGGGCCGGAAGGATGGGGTTGCCCCAATACTCGGTTCCGCCGTTAGTCAGTAATACAGCGGCTGATGCAATCGAACCGCCAATCAGAGAGGCGACGGCACCCTGCCAGTTGAAGCGCGGCCAGAACCGCCCCAAAACGCCGCAAGTAAACATTCCGCTCATAATGGTAGCAATCATGTTGGTGATATAGGTGATAATATCATCGGATGTGAGTGCCATCAGAAGAGCAAGCCCGACCACTGCAACAATTGAAATCCTGGAATAAAACACAACTTTTTCCCGGGCAGGCATTTCGCCCTTAAACATAACGTAAAGATCTCGTATGAGAATCGTAACTCCGGCAATCGCATCGGAGCTGGCGCTGGACATTGTAGCGGAGAGGCCCGCAATCAGCACAATCACACCGACATAGAGCGGCAGCACCTCAATGGCCAGAAAAGGAAAGGCAAAGTTCCGGTTGTCCAGTTCGGGGTTCAGAGCAAATGCAGCCATGCCGATGAGAGCCGGGATGAAGGAAAAAAGCAGGTAGATGCCACCCGACCACGCAAACGATTTTCGAGCTGCCGAAACGCTTTCAGATGAATAAATCCGCTGGCGAAAGGATGGCGTGGCAAGCACACCTACGGCAATGACCACCACCAGGGAGAGGGCATGAATTCCACCCACTTGCTGAATACCCAAAAAACTGGTGCTTCCATCAGACTGGAGGCTCAGCAGTGTCTCCCAGCCACCGGCCTGCTGCACGGCAAGCCAAGCCATCAGAATAAAACCAAAGAATAAAATAATCACCTGAATGGTGTCGGTCCATACCACGGCGCGATATCCGCCAATCACGATGTATATACTGAAGCCCAGCGCCACGATCACTTTTGCAAGATCAAGGTCAATATCCACTACCCAAGCCAGGTACATTCCCCCGCCCAGAATGTGTGCACCCAGCCAGCCGATGCATGCAAGAAAAATCAGAAATCCGACCACGTTTTTTACCAGACGATTAGCACCCACGTAGTAGGAGAGCTCTTCGCTCATCGTCATAAAACGAAGCTTTCGGATGGGAGCGAACCACCAGCCTGCCAAAAGTATACCGATGGCACCGCCCAGGCCGTAGAGTGCACCGCCCCAGCCGGTATCATAACCAAAGCCCACCGCGCCGATAGAAGAGCCTGTACCCACCATTGTAGCAACTGTTGTCCCCAGAATCAGAAAAATGGGAAGACCGCGGCCGGCCAGCAGAAAATCCTCCCCCGATTCCTGTTTGCGGGATACGAACCAGCCAAGCCAGATCAGAAAAAGTATGTAAACAGAAAAGGCAGTAAGAAATACAAGGCTGTTCATCTGCTCGGTTTACGTTGCGAAAACTTCCGCCATTCAGACAAATCAGTCATCTTTGTAGCAGATAAGGCCCACTTCCACCTTGCAATCGACAACCAGATCGGCAACGGAGCAGATTCGCGCGGGCGGATGGTCACCAAAGACCTCTTTGAATACTTTGTTGAACGACTGAAAATAGCGCGCATCGGTGAGGATAACGGTAACGTGAACTACGTGTTCGAGACCGTAGCCAGCATCACGCATGATTTCCAGACAGTTTTTAATCGCAAGGCGCGACTGTTCGATCACACCACCTTCAACGATTTCACCATCTTTCATGGGAGTTTGTCCGGATACATGGAGCCATCCCCCGGCTTCAACGGCTTTTGAAAAGGGGAGATGCTGACCTCCGGTACCGACTCCACCCTCTGAGCCAAAACGTTTTATAGACATGTTTTTTTTGTTTTTGATTGGGTTTGAGAGAATATGATCATTTTGAGCCATAACTGCCCAAAAAGGTTCGATCCGTTAAAAGATCTTATAAAATAAGGTAAAAAAACCCGCTACGGTTTCATGCTGATTTTCGCAGAAATTTATAGGTTATTCAGCATAGTTGTGAGCTTAAATTTGAACAACTAAATTCAGATTGTCTGACAGCTCTGTTTTTCCTTTTCATTCAAAGTCATCATTATTTTCAAAAAGTTGTTCAATTTCGCAATATACATTCACCGGCACGGCCGTTTGCTTTTTCACCACTGCTGTAGCTGAGCTGCCCGTTTACCCATACTTTTTGGATGCCTTCAGAGTGCTGTTTCGGATTTTCGTAGGTGGCCACATCCCGGACTTTTTTTGGATCAAACAGTACCAGATCGGCCTTGTAGCCGTCGGCGATAAAACCACGTTCCTTGAGGCCGAACTCCGTGCCTGATAGCCCACTCATTTTGTGGATGGCAGCGGGCAGATCAAAAAGGTTTAAATCACGGCAGTACCGGCCCAGCACACGCGGAAATGTTCCCCAGAGTCGCGGGTGCGGGAAGGGGTCTTCGGGCAGGCCGTCAGAGCCGATCATGGTTCGATCATAGCTCAATATTTTCTGCATATCTTCTTCACTCATACAGTGATAAACCGCCCCGGCCGGCATCAGTTTATAGGCGGCATCCAGCAGGGAAAGCTCCCACTCTTCTGCAATTTCAGCTAATAGCTTGCCGCTCTGATCAGGGTGCGGGCGCGACCAGGTGATAAAAATGTCGTTTTTATCGGTAACCTGTTTGGGATCCAAATTGCTGGAACTGGCGGAGTAGGGATAGCAATCACACGCAAATTTGTGGGTTTCGGCCTGTTTTTCCACATGCTTCAACACTTCGCTGCTCCGGCCCCAGTTTGCCGCTCCCGCACACTTCAGGTGAGAAATGATGAGCGGAACACGGCCATGTTTGGCGATGTCGAATGATTCGTTAATCGCATTAATGATTTGATCAAACTCAGTTCGCATATGCGTGGTGTAAACTCCGCCACTTTCAGCCACTTCTTCAATCAGCGCTTTTACTTCAGTGTCTGGTGCTTCGTAGGCGGTGTCGTAAGCGAGGCCAGAACTAAGGCCGATGGCTCCGTCTTTAAGGGATTCACGGAGCTCCTTACGCATCGCTTCAATCTCGTCCGTATTGGCAGGACGGAACAGGTCTGCCAGGTGATTGCTCCGAAGTGAAGTGTGGCCAATAAGTGCGGCTACATTTACAGATGGACGGGCTTTCCTAACCGCATCCACATAATCGGAAAATTTAGGGTAGAGAAAATCTTCGCGTTCACCCAGCAGGTTCATCGGGTTGGGCGGTTCATCACGGTTCAGTGAAACCGGGCTGGCGCTGATACCGCAGTTGCCCACAATCACAGTGGTGACACCCTGACTGATTTTATTTTCCATCTCCGGGTTTTTGATAACAGCAGTATCATCATGCGTGTGAACATCGATGAACCCGGGAGCCAGGCAGAGCCCGTCTGCATCGATCGTTTCACCGGCAGCAGTCTCGTTACCGGGAGGAAAAAGAGATAGTTTTCCGGTATCTGAGATGGCTACATCTATATGGCGGGCCGAAGAGCCGCTACCATCCAGTACCTGGGCGTTAAGGATTAGGGTTTGGTACATTATTTATATTATGAGGGGAAATTAATCTAAAAACGAAAAATGATACTCCTTAAGATGAGAATCAAATTTAATTACATCAGGAATTATCACTGATGGACTCCTCTGATGACATTTCTACACTTTTACAGATCACACGGCACTATACGGCTGTTCAGAGTACAGAAACTCTAACCCGGATATCGTTTTATTCGGTGCTCACAATAAATATGTTAAACGAATTGTAACCTTTTGATTTTAAATTCTTAATAAAACGGATTTGGAGTCTGTAAAAAAATTCTTGGTGTGAAATCCGTGCAAATAAGTCGCAATAGTACGAACGCTGCCAGGACCTGGCGGACGCTGGCAGGTTCTCAGTGTTTTTTTACTAATGTAAATGCTGAACCAGCACTTTGCCAACCTGTTTGCCATTGAGCATTCTTTTAATTTCCTTCGGTAAATCACCGGGTGTTTTTATGTGGCATAAATTTTCAAGCACGGCAGGTTTCCAGTCGGCAGAAAACCGGTTCCAGATTCTTTTGCGGTCGTTCATCAAGGCAATGCCTGAATCGATTCCGGCCAGGGTTACTCCCCTGAGGATAAATGGAAGTACACTGGTTTGAAGTTCGTGACCCAGTACGTTTCCGCAGCAGGCCACTACACCGTTGTGAGCGGTTTGACGAATCACCGCATTGAGCATTGAGCCGCCAACCGTATCCAGTGCGGCGCTCCACCGTGAGGATAGCATCGGGCGGGCTTCAACACCGGAAACCTCATTCCGGTGAAGCACTTCGCTGGCTCCCAGTTTTTTCAAAAAATCTGTATGCTCTGTTTTGCCTGTGGCCGCGACCACGCGAAAGCCAAGATGAGCCAGCAGTGCAACGCCAAAAGATCCCACGGCGCCGGTTGCGCCGGTAACCAGAAGATCGCCAGAATCCGACTTGATGTTTCCATCCAGTATTTTCTCCGCACCGATGGCAGCGGTAAGCCCAGAAGTGCCGATCATCATACTCTCCAAAAGTGTAAGCCCGTGAGGCATCGGAATGGCCCAATCAGCAGGTACTGAGATGTATTGTCCGAATCCTCCCGGAGTATTCATCCCTAAATCGTAACTGGTTATAATCACAGAATCTCCTGGTTTGAAGCGATCATCCCGACTTTTTTCAATTACTCCTGCTGCATCAATCCCCGGTGTGAACGGATAGATTTTGGTGATACCTTTGTGACCGGTGGCGGAAAGGGCGTCCTTATAATTAAGAGATGAGTAGTGAACGCGGACGAGTAAATCATTTATGGGCAGATCGCCGGTTTGAAGGGTTTTGACTGTTTGAACAAACTTGTCATTTACCTCTTCGGCAACGAGAGCTTTGTATTTGGTTGAGGTCATAGTACCGGAGTTTCGGGGTTTGTTGCAGTTTTATACATCCGGATGAGTGAGTGGAAGCACCCATCAGGAAAAAAGCCGTTTAAACCAGGTGAGTTTTTTTTCATTGTAGGGCGGATAACGAATGTCTGGATCGGGCCAGAAACTCTTTTTTAGTACCGACTGTGGCCGGCTGAATGTATCAAAACTGGCTTTGCCGTGATAGGTGCCCATACCGCTTTCACCGACTCCGCCAAATGGAAGGTTGGGATTTCCCAGATGAGTGATGGTATCATTTACGCAGCCGCCGCCAAATGGTACGTTATCAAAAATTTTGTTTTGAAAATGTTGATCATCCGTAAAAAGATAGAGGGCAAGCGGGGAAGGCCGAAATTGCAGTCTTTCGATCAGTTCGTTTTCGTCATTGTAAGAAACGACCGGCAGTAAAGGCCCGAAAATTTCTTCCTGCATGATTACATCATCCCATTCTGCGTCCATCAAAGTGGGTTCGATAAAGAGGGATTCTGCATTAGTACTTCCGCCGCTCAAAACACGCCCGCCATCCATCAGTTTTTTCAGCCGGTTGAAATGTTCTCTGTTTACAATGCGTGTATAGTTTATACCGGGACGATAGTCATCCCGGAAAAACCCGGAGAGAGTTTTTTGTGCCATCTCCGTGAACCGTTTTTTCTGCGACTGGTGAACGGCAGCAAAATCGGGTGCCACACAGGTTTGTCCGGCATTGATTGTTTTGCCCCACATGATTCGTTTCGCACTCACCAGGATGTTTGCATCTTTATGAACGATTGCCGGACTTTTACCTCCAAGTTCCAGCGTAACAGGAATCAGTTGCTCAGCGGCGGCTTTCATCACGATTTTACCTACCCGTGTACTGCCGGTGAAGAAAATTTTATCGAATGGCTGTTGCAGCAGTTCTGTTGTTTCGGGAATTCCGCCTTCCACAACTGTGAGGACTTCGGGTTCGAATTTCTGTTCAATCAGTTTGCTGATGAGGCCTGATGTGGCAGGTGCCAGCCCCGAAGGTTTCAACACTGCCGTATTTCCTGCTGCAAGGGACCCGGCCAGCGGCATAAGGGAGAGATGAACCGGATAGTTCCATGCCGAGATGATCAGAACTGTGCCGAGTGGTTGTTTGTGAATCACATATTTTGAGGGAAACGTAACCACCGGCCCTCCGACCGACTCTGGAGCCATCCATTTTGAGAGATTTTTTAGCTGCACATCAATTTCATGCAGGAGGACATAAATTTCGGTGGAATAGGATTCAAACGCTGGTTTTCCAAAATCATGGTTGATTGCCTCACATAGCTGCTTTTCATGTTTGGAAATCATTGAACGGAATACCTGGAGATGTGCCTTCCTTTTCTCGTAAGTACGGTTAATTCCTGTCCGGAACGCTTCTTTCTGACGGGATACAAGTTCGGAAATGTTCATGATGAATCGTCTCCTTCAGATTTTGGGATGCGCCCCTTGAAGGTATCCATCGAACGGTACACACCGAGAAGATTTCCGGCAAGCCAGTCAAAAACGAAAGCAGGAAGAATGGATTTTAAAAACGGAACAAATCGCACAATAAATGGGGCTTTAATGGTGCGCTTTCCCTGAGCGATGCCTCTGATCATCCGATCTACAATCTCATCGGTTTCGAGGATGGGGGTCAGCGACGGGGCTCTCACGCCATCAAACATTCCGGTGTTTATGTAGCTCGGTATAACAGCAGTTATGCGGATTCCGGTATTTAGCTTTTTCATTTCGATCTGGAGCGATTCGGTCCATCCAAGAACTGCCCATTTACTTGCTGCATATACACTCATTCGAGGATTGCCAATATACCCTGAAGCCGAAGCCATATTTACGATATGGCCGGAACCACGCCCGATCATCCTGTCCAGAAATGCGTTTGTCACCCACATGCTGCCGATTGAATTGATCACAATAGTGTTTTCAATATCAGAAAATGCGTGTTTATGAAACATTTTGCCCACAACAATTCCCGCACAGTTGATGATGATATCCGGCAGCAGATTTTGCTTGATAAGCCGTTCCGCCTCAAGCTGAATGTGGCTGGAATCGGAAATATCAACCCCTGAAATGTGAACTTCGGCCCGGTTTAGAAGGTTTGACTTGATTTTTTTGAGATCTCCGGGATTTCGATCCCAAAGAATAAGGGTGGTTTCTGCTTGTTCAGAAATTTTTTCAGCAAACCGTTTCCCGATACCGCTTGCCGCTCCCGTGATAAGTATGGATTTGTTCTGGTAGTAATTTTCAATTTTCATGATTCAAATCATACAAAAAAAGAGCGGACGGATAAAATGGAAAAGGAAATTTCCTCAGATTAACTGAAATAATAGAGATTCTGCCAATTTTGCTATGGACAGGGCTTTTTTCTACAACTGAGTAACACTTCTCAAAAAGTTAACAAATGGAAGTGGGCAGTAGATATGGCTTCGTATCATAATTTTTGCTTCTTTGCATTCATCCTGGAAAACTTTAAGACATGTAAGAGGTAGTACAAATTCCGAAATCACAAATTTCAATTTTCAAATAATAAAGACGTAACCCGAATTCTGAATTGCAACCCGTGTCCAGCATCCAGTATCCCGCAAAAATACTAATCTGCCATATGCAGTCCCGGTAGTCCGCTGGGCTCTTCTTCATGGAACCAGAGACGTCCTACTGCCCTTTCTTCCGGCCAGATTTCATTGAGTGAATCCCCGTCGTAGAGGCGTCCGTTTTTCATTACCTGACGGATGGTGTTGGTATATCGGATGTTTTCGAGCGGATTTCGTTCCAGAATCAGCAAGTCAGCCAGTTTTCCTTCTTCAATTGTACCGATATCGCCATCCAGACCGATCGCTTTTGCTCCCTGAATGGTAGCAATTCTCAGTGCCTGGTGAGGATCCATATCATCCCAGGCCATTGCCCAGAGTTCCCAGTGGAAACCGAGGCCCTGGAGTTGCCCGTGACTTCCAACACCGCTGATACCTCCAGCCTCGTAGATTTGCTTTACGGTTTTGGACTGGCGGTCCATCACATATTCATCTTCATGGAACCATCCGGCACTCCGCCTCAGCGCTTTGCCGTCCAGTTCTCTGCGCGGAGTAAAGTTTCGCAGTTTGGGATCACTGGCGGCATTTTCTGTCATAAAAAAATAGTTTTCGGCCCAGGGGCCGCCATAGGTTACCAGCAGCGTGGGGGTGTAGGCCATTTGTGCTTCGGCCGTTACCTGAATCACATCAGAGTAAACCGGAGTTACAGGATAATTATGTTCCTGTCCCGGGTAGCCGTCAATGAGCATGTTCATGTTCAGTTTCATGTCAAGTGATCCTTCTGTGGTGGGCATCAGTTCTTGTTCTTTGGCAGCTTTCAGAATCCACTGGCGCTGTTCTCGATTTCCGGCCACATACATCTTGATGGTTTTTGTATCGTAATATTTGCTGTACCGTTTGAGAATATCCCGGGCGTGATCAAGGTCGCGGATCTGCTCGGTCCAGAAAACTCCGGGTCCGGTCTGGTAAATTCTCGGCCCGAGAATTGTTCCGGCTGTCACCTGATCGGCATACGTGAGAATATCGGTTGTCCCGGTTTGGGGATCACGCAGGGTAGTTACACCATACGCCAGATTCGCTATAAACGACCAGATCTGCGGCTGATGCAGATTTCGGAATGGCCTTACGTGGGCGTGTGTGTCAATAAAGCCGGGAATGATGGTTTGTCCTGATACATCTTTGATTTCTGCATCATCTGGAATCTCCACACTTCCCCGCTCTCCGACTGCTTCTATTCGGCTGTCCCGGATCACCAGGTCGGCATTTTCGATAATTTCGTAGCCGTTCATGGTAATGACTGTCACACCGCGAAGTGCCAGTACTCCTTCAGGCAGATCCCGGGTAGCAGGAATTTCAATGGTGAGTTCTTCGGCTTCGTAATCTTCGGGCCGGTCATCTTCATCTTCTTCGGCATTGCCATTTACTTCATCCTGATCATCTCTATCTCTATCTCCATTTCCATTATCACCATTTTCTTCGTCCTCATCATTCTCATCTTCCTCTTTCTCGGCTTCAGCTTTTTCACGATCGTATTCTTCCTGCTCACGCTCTCGTTCTTTCGCATCATCCATGTTATAGATGAAGTGGCCTTTTCCGATGGACCAGTGTAGAGTTCGGCCATCCCAACCCCAGGCAGGAAACTGCCCGCCGATATCAGTCAGCTTGGCTGCTGGGAATGCAGCTGATTGCGGGTTCGACACGTTAATGGTCGGGGCATCTCCTGCACGCGGAATTGTAACGGTGTAAATATCACTACCTACCATGGCAAGTGCCTGATCACCTTCGGGTGCTTTCAAAATGATGGAGGCTCGCTGAGGCTGCTGGGCTCCGGGCGGTGTGCTTCCGGTAACGGCCACATGCTCTCGTTCATCAGTTCCGTCATATCGGATGGAAATCAGTCCGCGCTGGGAATGGTTCAGGTAGATTCGGTCATCATTCTTTACAAAATGCGGATTACTTCGTCCGTCTGTACTGGCAATGAAACTGATTTCACCTCCTCCAGAGGGAATCCAGATCAAACCATCAGCGGCAAATGGTACAATCGGGCCCGGAGACTCGTAGTACACCCGTTTATCACCGCGAATAGCTACGATGCGATCCTGCGTTTTAGACCAGGCAATCTACTGATAAATGCCCGGTTCTTCGGTCAGCCGCTGCTCATTTCCGCCACCGTCACTTCGCATCCGGTAGATGTGTCCGCCTTCTTCCTGATTCCAGGTAGCAAATGCGATCCATTGGCCGTCAGGTGACCAGGCGGGGAATGCTTCAACGCGTTCGAAACCGGTCAGTTTTTGGGGTTCTCCCTCCGGAAGGTTCATTACATACAGATCGTTCAGTACGGTGAAGGCGAGCTGAGTGCCTTCGGGTGATGGAACCGCATCACGAATCTGTCTGGCAATAAATTCAGGTTCATCCTCAACCGGATACTTGAACTCCAGGCGCGGGCCAAGTTCGATTTTCGTATCTATTTCAAAAGGAATTTCGATGGTTTCATCATGAGGGTCGACCGGAATGCGCCAAATTCGGCCGCCGAATGTTGTAATCACAGCACTGTTATCGGGAGTAAAACTCATGGTGGGCAGTACATCACGCGTGGCCCTTGATTCCTGATCATCCCGCTGGATGGGATAGGCAAGCCACCGCTCGTTACCGGTTTCTAGATCGCGGATACGCAGTCCCGTTTCCTGCTCGTGGCGCGTGCCATACACGAGCCATTTTCCATCAGAGGAGAGTGTGGGACGAAAGGCCGAACCAAGCCGGGCCGTCTGCGTATGAATTTCACCAGTTTCACGGTCAAACCTGGCAATCTGGTACTGTGGAAAAATCGCGTTGTACTGCCAGTCGCCTGATCGCTGTGAGAACCAGAGGTACCGGTCATCTCCGCCGAATGCAGGTTCGATAGTCTTAATGTTGTTGGCAGTATCCATAAACTCGGTTCCGCTGCCACCGTCTACATGATACATCCAGAGTTTGTGAACCCCGCCGCGAAGACCAGCCCGCGCGGCAATGATGTAATTGCCATCGGGTGTAAAGACTGGTGACTGCATTCTGAAATTATTACCATTTGTACGCTGTTCGGTCTCCATCGTTTCCAGATCCATGATCCACACGTTTTCTCCTCCACTGCGATCAGAAATGAAAGCTATTTTGCTACCGTCCGGGTTATAAACTGGCTGAGCATCATAAGCCATTCCGTGTGTTAATTGTGTGGTTTCTCCTCCTTTTATGGGCATTTCAAATAGATTGCCCATGTATTCAAGTACAATTTTTTCACCAGACGGATGAACATCGAGCGATATCCAGGTTCCTTCATTCGATTGAATATGCACGCTGCGGTCGGGATCAAGCGGCAGGTCTTTGTGGCTTGGTTCCTTATTGCCGTTGTTATTGTTATTCTGAGCGTGAAGCGGCCCGTTTAAAGCGATGGTGGAAGCCATCAAAAAAGATATGAGAAAATGTAGCGCAGTTTTCATTTAAGCAGTTGTATTATTGATATTCTACCCAAACAGGTGTTTTGGGGCTGTAAACATAGCAAATCAACAAAGATTCTTTTGTAAAAGTTGTCTGCCAAGAAGGAGGGATTACTCTTGAAATATTTGTTAAAGAAAATCTTCAGGGTTTCGTCTGTAAATGAAACCCTGAAGATTTGATGGATGGAATCAATCCCGCTGATAAACTACATTTCCGTCGATGATCACAGAATTTACATTTGTGAGATATTCGAATGGATCGCCGTCAAAAAGTACAATATCGGCATCTTTGCCGGGTTCGAGGGAGCCTACGCGGTTGTCAATTCCAAGAATGCCGGCTGAACCGAGCGTTAAGGCATAAATTGCGTTTTCCATCCCCAAGCCGTGTGCTGCTGCGATGGCAGCTTCAAATTTTACAACACGGGTTTTAGGAACATATCCTTCGTAACCGCTCTGAAATGCCACGGGAATTCCCGCTTTATGGAGTTTTGAGGCCGTTTCGAATGATGAGTTTTTTGCCTCACCGAAAGGACGAATCATAGTGGGGTGAATGATGACAGGCACACCCGCTTCTCTGATCTCATCAATCACAAGGTACGCTTCCGAAGCACCGTCGAGAACCATCGGAAAGCCGAATTCACGCTGCACACGCAGAGCGGTCATGATGTCGCTGGCAGTGTGAGCGGTAACCAGTGCGGTAATTTTACCGTCCAGAAGATCGGCGAGGGATTCCATTTTCAAATCACGGCTGTTTACATTCCCCTCTGCTCGCTTTGTGGCGTAATCTTCCGCGCGGATCAGGTCCTGCCGAAGTACGGAGATGAGCTTGGAACGCGTACCCGGCGAACTAAAGTTACTGCCCACACTCGGGCCAAGTGTAACAGCAATCATTGTTGTGGAATCTACCAGTGCCTGATCTACCGTTGTGCCGGTGGTTTTGGCAATCATGGTTTGCCCGCTGATAACGGCACCGGGACCATGTCCGGTGTGAACCGTGGTGATCCCCTCTTCCATGAGATAATTGACCAGAAACTCTCTTGCATTGTAGGAGTCGATCGCGCGGAGTTCTGGCTGCACAGCGTCAGATGTTTCGATCTGATCCTGATCGTGGTCTTCGTTATAGTATCCTGCCAGGCCAACCACCGTGCGGGCGTCAATCAACCCGGGGGTGACTACACTTGCTTCGTGAACTTCATATCCAGCCGGAATTTCAATGCTGGCTTCCGAGCCAACTTCCTCAATTTTACCGTCACTGATCAGAACCACTCCATTCGTAATGGGATCGCCGCTTACGGTGTACACAGTTTCTCCTATTACAGCGATTTGTGCATTGGCATTCTGCCACATTACCGTCAATAAGAAACCGGCAAAAAGTATGTATAGCTGAGATTTTACTGGTGTATAATCTGAGATTAATCTTTTAAGATATTTCATTATTTATAGCCCTCCAGGTGTGTGTGAGAGTTTGCAGATGCCCGGAAGATTTCATAACCTCCGACGGCGTATTCCCGGTCTTCAGGATTGTCGCGATCCCAGATTTTTTCCCCCTCAATCCAGGTTTGCTGTACGTGAGTGTACACACTGAACGGGTCGCCGGAGAGGATGATAAAATCAGCATCTTTGCCCGGTTCAAGCGAACCCACCCGATCGTCGATATCCATCATTCGGGCCCCGGCGATGGTGAGGGCCTGGAGCGCTTTTTCACGGCTCATTCCTTCTCTCACTCCGAAAGCAGCCATCCGCAAGAAAAAACGTGAGTCCACAACCGGATCATCAGTGTGAAAGGCTACATCAGCTCCGGCTCGTTCCAGTTCCTTCCCGTTGGTGTTGAGGAGATTGATCGCTTCAAGCTTCCCGCCGGGGGAGTCCAGCCCGATAATGGATGCGGGATAACCGGAAGCCGCGATTTCATCGGCTACTTTCCAGCCCTCACTTACATGCTGTAAAACCATGCGATAACCGAATTCATCAGCCAGGCGGATTGCGGTGAGAATATCGTCGTGGCGGTGGGTGTGATTGTGAACGATCCGCTTGCCTTCCAGCACTTCAACCAGGGTTTCCATCTGGAGGTCGCGGGATGGTTTTTTTTCGGGATCGCCGTCGGCTTCATCAAACTGGGTTTTGTATTCCTGTGCCTGAACAAAAAGGGAGCGTACGAGTGCGGCTGATTTGGCTCGCGTTCCGGGTGTGCCATCGGTGCGAAGTGGATTGGTGCCATTGGCCATTTTCAGCCCACCGTAGATACCGGACTCTTCATCCACCATAATCAGCATTTCTTCGATGGTGTTGGCCGGTTTGGGTTTTACATAGACGGTTTGCCCGCTCATCAGTAAACCTGAGCCGGGCATGATATTCATGGAAGTTAATCCGCCAGCAGCAGCTTTTCTGAAGGTTTTACTTCTCGGGTCGATGGTATCAAGGATGCGCACATCGGCATGCAGGGCTGCAGATCTGTCCCCTCCGTCCCCTTAACCGATATGGGAGTGGGTGTCTACAAGGCCCGGCATAATCACTTTCCCGGAAAGATCGGCTCGCTCGGCATTATCAGGAATGGGTATGGCGCCTGTTTCACCAACGGCTGTGATCACACCATTTTCCACAATCAGTACACCGTTTGTTATCGGTTCGCCGGTGATGGGAATGATTTCTGCTCCCTCAAAAACATGAGGGCGGTCTTGTGCCTGCAGGGGTAAAGTAAAACAGAGCAGCAAAACCAATAAACTGGATAGAGATTTCATGGGTCAGCTCGTTTAAATGGTTAAAGTTTTTAAATCGGAAAATAACTTAGGTATTCCCGGTTTGATTTTAAAAAAGAAAACATGGCAGGCAAGATGTAAATAACCTTATAAAATCAGAAAACCATTTCGAACCCAGTGGTTGTTTTGATATTTTCAAAATCAGAAAAATCCAATCGCAATAGTTAAAATGATGAGTTATTATGAAAGCATTACTTCTTACTCTCTTATTTTCATTCAGCATGTATGGTTTTATGCTGAATTCCAACACCGACACAGAAACTCTGCCTAAAACACTCACCCAGGAAGAAATTGACGAAGGCTGGGAGCTGCTTTTTGATGGAGTTTCAACTGAAAACTGGAGGGTTTATAACCAGGATTCGTTTCCCGAACATGGCTGGACTGTTGAAGACGGAGTGTTAATTTTCCGCCCTGTAGAAGGAGTGGAAACCGGCCCTCTGGATTTAATCACAAACGAACGGTATCAGGATTTTGAGCTCGAGCTGGAGTGGTGGATTTCGGAACGGGGTAACAGTGGTATTTTCCACCACATTGTAGAGCAACCCGATCAGGCAATTTTCTGGTCCGGAATTGAGATGCAGATTCTGGACAATGATGCTTTCCCGAATCTCGATGATAATCAGCTTTCTGGTGCTCTCTACGAGAAAAAAGCCCCTGAACCACAAAATACAAGACCACAGGGTGAATGGAATTCCGTAAGGATTGTATCCGATGGGCCTTCTGTTGAGTACTGGCAAAATGGTGAACTTGTGGTAGAATTTGAACGCTGGTCTCCCGAGTGGTATGATCTTATCCGCGGCACTAAATTTGAATGTCATCCTTCATTTGGAAATGCACCCAAAGGCCACATTGGGTTGCAGGATCACGGAGATGAAGTACGTTTCCGAAATATTCGAATCCGAGAGCTTTGATTTTTCCGGAGTATCAGCCAGGAAAAGTTTAGGTGATCCATTTACTGCATTATTGCAATAATGCTAAAAAACTGTTAATGAAATTAACTTTCTGAACAATGAAAATTACGATTGTTGGAGCATCCGGGCAGATTGCCCGTCTGCTCCACCCGCTTTTGATTCAAAACAGGCACCAAGTCAGAGGTTTGGTCCGTAAACAGGAACAGGTTGCAGAACTGAAAAAAGCCGGAGTTGAACCGGTCATTGCAGACATTGAACAGATTGATGATCTGTCCGATGCGGTTGGTAATGCAGATGCCGTGCTCTTTGCTGCGGGCGCCGGTCCCGGAAGCGGGGCCGACCGAAAGTGGACAGTTGACCGTGATGGTGCCATTAAACTGATCGATGCAGCGAAAAAAAATGGCATCTCCCGTTTTGTGATGATCAGTGCGATGGGGCTGGACACGCCACGGGGTAATGAGGTGTTTCAGGTCTATCAAAAAGCGAAAGCTGAAGCGGATGATGCCTTGCGGAACAGCGGCCTTGATTATACCATCGTAAAACCTGGGAGACTGACCAACGAACCGGGAACAGGAAAGGTGAAAGCCGCAATAAATCTCGACCGTGGTGAAATACCGCGCGCTGATGTAGCCGCAGTACTGGCAGAAATTTATGAGATGCCGGAAACATCGGGGCTTGAGTTTGATCTGCTTTCAGGTGGTGAGGCTATCAGAAACGCTTTAAATTCATTGATCTGAATCCAAAATGTTATCAGTGAGTTAAGTTATAAACGTTTAATCTAAGGTTGCCTTTTAAATTATTATTCCTTTACTTCATTATGCTAATTAGCACTAACCATGAATTAAATATCAGAACTATGGATCGATTCGAAGAAAAAAATGAATGGGTAACACCCAAGATTGTTGAAGAAGATTATTCAGAAACAAGAATGGGTGAGGGAGAAGGAAGTGACGGAGAAGGTTACTCCTAAATCCATATCACTCAAACTCTGTAAATTAAGCCGTATTATTATAATACGGCTTTTTTTATGATTTGAATTAAGTATCGAAAATAACATAAGTTTATTATAGACAAATGTTTTTGGATATACATAGGTGCTCAAATTCTGTAGTTTTTTGGCTTGAAAGTAATCGTGATTAAACGAATAATTATTAATTCAATGACTATCCTTTGATGGAAAACAACCTTGTTTCAGTGATCACTCCAACCTGGAACAGGCCTTTGGAAATATTGGAACGCTGCATCCGGTCTGTTGAATATCAAACCCATTCTTACTGGGAACACATTATTTGTTCTGATGGTCCCAATCCGGCTCTTGAAAAATATATACAGGAGAGAAATTCATCCAAATTACGATATATTCATTTGCCAGAACATTCAAACGATTTCGGGAATACACCGAGACAGTTTTCCCTTCAGTATACAAATGGCAATTTCATTGTATTTTTAGATGATGATAATTTGATCTACCCTCATTTTCTCGAAAAAATGTTAGCTCCCCTCTCGGATACAAAAATAGAAACGGGATTTGCAGTTTGCAAAATTCTGCATTTGGGACCGCTCCCCAAACATCTTGGTAACCCTCCCAAGGTGCTTTCTGGCATCCCTGTTCGTGTAAAGAATATAGACTCCCTGCAGGTTATGGTAAAAAAACGAGCACTTTTTAAAATCGGGGGCTGGGATCAGAAGAGTGGTTATCTCGCCGATGGCTATACGTTTCAAAGACTTGCGGAGAAGTTCGGTTATGTCACTGTTGATCAAATACTTGGAATTCATGCGTAGTTTATGAAGAATACTGCTCCGTACTTGTCAGTAATCATGACAAGTTATAATTATGAAAAATACCTGCCTTTGGCGATTGAATCTGTGCTCAAACAAACCTTCGGTGATTTTGAATTTATCATCGTTGAAAGTGGTTCAACCGACAGTTCTCCCCAAATTGTTCAGGAGTATGCGAATAGTGACTCCCGAATACGGCCGGTTTTTTTGAATGGAGCCAGTAACTCGGAAGCATTTCATGAAGGCATGCAACATGCACGGGGAACATATATTGCCAGAACTGATTCGGATGATATATACTCTTCTAAAAGACTTGAAGAGCAATTAAGATATATGAAAGCTGCTGATTTGGATTTATGTGGCAGCTGGTACAAAAATATAGGTGCGAAAAATAATTCGGTGTGGTGTCCCGTCCACCATCATTCTATCCGGATAGAAATGTTGTTTCGGGTCGTTGTAATCAATTCTGTTATGATGATGAAAGCTGAACTTGCAAAAAAATTCCCACTTGACGAAAATATTATGTTTGATGATTATGAGTGGCCAATTCGGGTATCAAGTCAGTGCCGAATTGGTAATGTTCCTATGATTCTGCTCCAGCGTCGCCGGCATAAAAAACAGGCAAGTATTGTTTTCAAAGAGCAGGTTCAGAAAGAGCGTAAAAAGCTCCGGTTTCAGCATTTTTATTCACTTTATCCCGAAACTCCATTGAAAGATTACCTTGCTTTGGTAAAGATCTTTGAAACACTTTGCTTTGAGTCCGTTCAGGAACTGAAAACAGGCGGCAAATGGCTTCTGAAGCTTGCTGAAAATTCGGAACTATCACTCATAAAGAAAATGAGAAAAAGGTGGAAAAATAGCTGTTTACAGTCAGGGCATTCTGAAGAGAAAATAAGAAGTGTCTTTTTAGAGTATGATGCACAATTTAATCAAATGATTGTCCCATAAAAGTTTTTATGAATTCAGAATCTAATACAAAGTCTATTCATCATCCAGATGTGGGCAGTGATTTATTAAAAACCTATCTGCTTTACGGTTTGTCGGTTGCAAGTGAAATTGATTTAAAGAAGGATAGAACTTCAGCAGATCACTTTGATCTCTATATCCAAAAAAATCGCTTCATACCTAAAGTTAAAAATCCGAAAACTAAATCAATGACCCGGATTTGGGAAAAAAAAGAGGGGGGATGGCATTTAATATATAGAGATCATTCCGGGGGAGAAACTATTTTTGAATATAATCTTGATGGATCAAAAATCAGCATTTCACAAACAAACAGAGATTGGAATCAGGCTGTATTTGTTTTACTGAATCCGGCAATGGCTGCTACTTTGTACCTTCAGAAAAAAACTGTGTTGCATGCATCATCTCTTGTACTCGATGGATGTTCATATCTTTTTTTAGGGCCAAGCGGAATGGGAAAGTCTACTATTTCAGCGGCCTTGGCCTTAAATGGTTTTCAGTTGCATGCCGATGATATGGCTGTAACCGATGTTCACTCAGATGTTCCAGTAGTTCAGTCTGGTTATCCGCTTTTGAAACTTTTTAACCATACCGCCCGGGAACTTGATTTAACTGAAACCCAATTGAAAATGATTTTTCCGGATACACCCGACTACCCGGAGAGCTGGATCCATGCTGATCAATTCGGAACTGATTTTTTTGACGGCCCTGCAGCTTTGAAAAATATCTACATTTTATCGGGCCGGGAAAAGGGCGCCAACAGGTTCAGAACAGAAAAGATAACATCGGGTAAAGCTGTTATCAGTTTGCTTCACTATCTTTATGGTGATAACTGGCTGCAATGGCCTCCTGAAGAAAAATTGAAATTTTGTATTCAGATTGCCTCAAAAACATCGGTTTATAAGTTATGGGTGCCCGATGGTATCAAGCCGCTGCTGAAAGCTGCAAAAAGATTTCGGCATGATGTATGGAACCAATCATAAAACCATTCTGATATTTTAGTTTTGAGTAGGAAAAAAAGGAAGAGACTGATTCACCGTTTTCTGCAAAAACCACTCTCGGGAAAGCTTCTTTTGATGGAGATTTTTATACTGCTTGCTTTCTTCAGATTCATGATACTTTTTCTGCCGTTCAAACACCTCGCCCCTTTTCTGGGGGAACAGAATCATTCGAATATGGAACAAGAACTACCTAAAGAGTGGAATTGGGTACGGGCCATGGCGCGTTATATCGAGCGGATGAGCGAAATCGTGCCCTGGAAATCGGAATGCCTTGTGCAAGCTGCAACCGGTAAATTGTTGCTTCGCAGAAAAAAAATCGGATGTACGGTGTTTCTTGGTGTCAAGAAAGGAAAAGAGAATAAAGAGCTTAAAGCCCATGCCTGGCTAAAAGTTGGACCTGAAATCATTCTCGGTGGTGAAAATGCTCATCAGTACGTTGTGGTTTCCACATTTTCCTGATACCTTCATTTTCGATAAGCTACTGTTAACTCAATAAAACAATATTCTTTTTACGATGAATCTGAAGAGTAAAATAATACGAACCGGGGATGTTGTTGCTTCTCCTATTGATGATGAAATGGTGATGTTTGATGCCGATGCTGGTAAATATTACGGATTAAACCGTGTAGCCGCATCGGCCTGGAACCTTCTAGAAGAGGAAAAAACGGTTGAAGAACTGTGCAAAGAACTTTTAGATATTTATGAAATCTCTGAAGAACAATGCCAGGAAGAAGTACTTAATTTTTTACCGGATCTCAAAGAAAAAGGCCTGATCAAAGTTCTTGGATAGATTAAGAACCACCTGCACATAAATTACAAAAGCTTTTTTCATGAGTGCTATTTTTGGTTTGATCCGACTAGATGGCAGGCCGCAAAGTGAAGTTGAGGAACAGCTTGAAAAGATGAAGCCAAGGCTTGGCCCTTGGGGACCAGACGGGGTATTTACAATCGCTAAGGAAAATGCGGGTATGGGGCAGGCAAGGTTATCCATCACCCCGGAATCAGAATATGACCACGCGCCTTGTATTTTGAATCAAAAAAATATTTTGTTCACTGCATCGGCACGCCTGGACAACAGGGATGAATTGTTGAATTTATTTGCTATTCCCGCCTCTCATCATCCCAAAACACCTGATACAAAACTCGTAGAGCTGGCTTACTTACGCTGGGGAAAAGATACCTGTGAATATATTTATGGTGATTGGGCGTTTGCTGCCTGGCACCCGGAAATGCAGTAACTTTTTCTCGCAAGAGATCCGTTCGGTAACACTGCTCTGCATTATTACAAAAACGATTCTGTTTTTGTTTTTTCTTCAGACCTGCACGCTATTCTTGATCTGGATGATGTAGATGTCCAACTGAATGAAGCCTATCTTGCAGGCCAGCTCATTGGTTTTGTGAGCCGTGAAAATTGGAATCAAACCTACTGGAAAAATGTGTTTAGCCTCCATCCAGGAGATGCATTAACACTATCGGGTAGTATGTTAAACGTTTTTACATACTGGTCGTATGATGCCATACCTCAGATTCATTACTCATCACATTCGGATTATACGGAAGGTTTTATAGACCAGATGAGCCGGGCGGTGAAGGTGCGATTACGATCAAAAAGGCCCGTTGGAACTACGCTGAGCGCGGGGCTGGATTCGACCACAATTACAGCTTTTGCAGCAAATGAACTCGGCAAAAAAAATGTAAAACTGCCTGCCTTTACCTCCGTGCCAAAGCACAATGCAAATAGATTGGTCCCTGATAAAATCATTGATGAATGGGATGTTGCGCACACGCTAACCGAAAAATATCCAAATATGCGGCACATCCGTGTTGATGCTTCTGATGTTCCCATTCATCAGGGAATTCTGAGGCTTGCAGAAGAATACGGTATACCTACAAACAGGGGGGTAAATTTGAACTGGATACTGTCCATTTTGCAACAGAGCAGGGATATGGGGCTTGGTGTACTGTTGACCGGGCAGTTAGGGAACGCTGTTATTTCCTGGTATGGAGGTTCAAATAAAGTTTTTTTTGATCTGCTTGATGGAAAAATTGGAACCGTAATGGATTCTCTTAAAGCAGAAAAAAAACGCAGAGGTCGTTCCTCGCCATTTCTTTTTGCCAAGCATTTCCTGGCCCCGGTACTGTTGCCTTTATGGAAACGAAGGGAATTTCTGTATGTATCAAGAAATAAACTTTTGAAAGGATATTCCATTATTCATCCGGAATTTTGTGATCAAATTGGATTGAGACGAATCGTTCAGAGATCTGAGGATTTCCAATATTTCAAGGCCCCCAAAAGGCCTGAAATTCAACGGGCCAATGTAATAGATATAAATAAACCTCTCGTATGCGGAGGCTGGCACAGGCATGGTGCCATGCATCAGTTAGAAGTACGTGACCCTACCGCAGATGTTCAACTGATAAAATACTGTTTTGGCATTCCAAATGAGCTCTATACAAGAGACGGGCTGGACAGAGCTTTTCTCAGGAATGCCATGAAAGGTATTCTGACGGATGAAATCCGCCTTAATAAAAGAAGAGGCAGGCAGGCAGCTGATTTTCCGCTTCGTATTATTCAACACAAAGAAGAGATAGTGGCTTTAATCAAGGATTTTGAGAAAAGCCCCGTTGCATCCCGTTATTTGAATTTTGATAAAATAATCAGATCTCTTCAAGCTTTGGGAAATGGGCAAAAGCCAGCGGAAATGCGACTTCACGCCAGCAACACATTATCTGGTTTATCTTTCGCCTGTTTTCTGGATCGGTATTTTGATTGAAATAATACGCATAGAATTTTAAGGCTGTGGATTCTGAAGCCACCTCTCGGGGTCAACCATCTGGCTGCCTTCCCGGATGAGGAAGAAGACTACCGGGCCGCGTATGGAGTTTTCATCGCCCGACAGTCCAATCACATCCCCCTTGCGAAGCACCTGGTTTCTCCTGACAAAAATATCACTCATATTTCCGTATGCGGTTTTGTATTCACCGTGGCTCACAAAAATGACCTCTCCGTATCCCTGAAGGTTCTGCACGCCATATACATACCCATCGTTAACTGCACGTACGGATGATCCCGGCATGGTGGCAATATCCACACCGAGGTTTTGGGTCCGGGTGTTATAAACGGGATGTATCCGTTCGCCAAATCGTTCGGTAATTGTACCATTATCAACCGGCCAGGGAAGTTGTCCGCGTTGTTCGCGAAAGCTTTCTTCAAATGCGCCAAGTTCGTCTTCGCTTACCATATTTTCCCGTACCACCGGAGTGGCACCGGACGCTTCAGCCCTTCTGAGCCGCTCTTCTTCCCGAATCAGATTTTCCATCGTATTTTCAAGGTTATCGCGTTGCTGCTGTCGGAGGTTGCGCTGATTTTCGAGCCCGTTGATGTCACTTCTGAGAGCCTGAACGATCTCTTCCTGCCGGTTCTGTTGTTGCTCAAGTCTTTCTGTTTCGCTGCGGATGTTGGCAAGAGATTCGCGGTTTCGGTCATGGGTTTGTTCAAGATCCTGCCTGGATTGAACCAGCTGTTCTTGTGTGGTTTCGATTTCATCGACCTGGCTTTGCAGATGGTCATTAAATCTTGCAAGGTAAAAAGAGCGAACCATAAGCTGGTTCAGAGAGGTGGAAGTCAAAATCAGGGCTAGTTCGGTTGAGCGGCCGTGTTTATAGATATAGGTTAGGGTGTCTTTGTACTGTTCAATTAGACGGTTTAACTGTTCTTCCAGTTCTTTCAGGTTATCTTCAATCAGCTGAATCTCTTCTTCGATCTGACCCTGTTCGCGGTTCATTTGCCGCAAACGTTCCTGCTGAAGAACAATGAGACGGTTCAGCTCTTCATACTGACGGAAAACCTCATCATATTCGCGTGAAACTTCGTTGAGTCGTTCTGTGACCGCTTGTATTTGCCTGTCCAGGTTGCTGATCTGTGAGCGGGTGTTATCCTGCCTCTGTATTAATTGATCGCGGAGGTAATCGTAGGAAGTCTGCCCAAAACCCATAATTGGGCAGAAGAGAATCATCATAAACAGGACAGGAAAAGATCTTAAGGCCATATCACAATCGCTGTATGGGGATATTATCCGGCACAACAATCGCAAGTTCCGGGAGTTCGGTGTTTACCTGGAGCCGTTGAACAAGCAGTGTTGCCCGGGAAGCTTCGTCTCTGCTGAAAATGGTGATTCTTCTTGGTAAATGAAAGCCCTCAATACTGTCATAACCTTCATATTCAATTTTACTGTAGGGCGCATCATACAGACTGGTTGAGTGGATCACTTCCACAATGGTTCCGTTTTGTTTCGATATTTTTATTTGAGTCCGGTTTTGCAGAATGGCATAGTAATAGCTCCGGTCTTCAAAAATTTCGTCAATTTGCCCGGGTTCAATCGTATAGTTGATCAGATCGAGGATATTGATAGAAGCGATCGAACCTACACTGCTAAGCCTGCCTTCGTGCAGTGGTACTTTTTCCGCGGTTCTGTCTACCCTGTTATAGATCAAAAGGGAGTCTGAATCTACATAAATCTGTCCTCCTTCAATGCCAACGTTATTGCGCACTGTCATGAGGCTTTCGTTCCGGTTGGAATGGAACTCAAGCATAACACGTTCGCTGCCGCCTGGTTCACTGACCAATGCCCTTCCGCTTCCAGTGATCGTCTGAAGCTCATTACGATAATCTGGAATCATCGAAATTAGTTCTTCAACATCCAGTTCAGCCCGTTCCAGCTTCTCGACAGCAGTAAACTCCCTGGGTGTGCTGCATGCTGATAGTAGCACTGCCGAAAGAATGCTTAAAAAGATTATGTAGATGATCTGTTTCAATGGTTCGGATTTTTTTAAACAGAAGGTATTTTCAACTCACTTGAAAATTACCAGTTAAAAATCATTGCCGGTTCTATAGCCGATCTTTCAGATAGGTTCGATCAGAATCCTGTTCGAGGGTTTTTTCCCACCATTTTCGGGCGTTTTCCATATCGCCAAGGGCTTCATACACATCGCCCAGGTGTTCAAAAACTTCTGCACTGGCAGCTCCGGTATCTACCGATTGTTGTATATACTCACGTGCTTTCTCATAGTTTCCTTTTTTAAAGTGTATCCAGCCAATAGTATCGAGGTAGGCGGCATTGTTGGGCTGCATCTCAACGGCCCGTTCAGACATTTCCAGTGCATAATCAAGCTCTTCTTCTCTCACGGACAAGAAATAGGCGTAGTTATTGAGCGCATTATGATTGTTGCTGTCTAGGCTGAGGGCCATTTCGTATGCTTGAACGGCATCTTCCCAATTATCGAGGTCGTATCGTACATCACCGAGTGTGCCATAAATAACAGACCTGAAATTTCTCCTTGATGGAGCCATTGTTGCCTGCTCCAGCCACTCTTCAGCAAGCTCATTCTGATTTGTAAACATATAAGCGGTTCCTGTAAAAAATTGTATGAATGCATTATCAGGAGCAGCTTCATTGGCTGTTTCAGAGAGTTCGATTACTTCCGCATACCGTCCCAGTGTAAAAAGCACCTGCATTCTCTGGCTCCAGGCTTCGGCATCATTGGGTAAAATTTCTGTAGCGCGTTCGAGCTTGGTCAATGCTTTTTCAGGCTCACCTTGCTGCATGAATAAGTCAGCAGCTATCAACTGCGCCGGCCCATAATCAGGCTCTTCTTCGCCAACGGCACGAATTAGTTTTTCGGTTTGCTCTTCAAGAGTTATTTCGCCCGGATGATCCTGTTGTTGCATGTATACAAATCGTACCAGTTCGATTTTTTGTGACGGATTGATCAGCGGATCACGGACAATTTCAAGGAAAGCTTCACCCAATTGTTCCCATTCGTTGTTATAGATGTAAATTTCTGCAAGAAGAATCAATGTTTGTGGGTCACCGGGATTGCGCTCACGGGCTTCAGTCAAAACTTCTTCAGCAGCTTCCAGATCCCCCAGTTCCAGGTAGTACTGGCTTATGGTGTGCAATGTGCTCAGGTTTCCGGGACTGATCTCCCTCATATTTTGCAGCTCGGCAAGCGCTTTGTCATCTTTGCCAAGAGCGTTATAGTTCTGAAATTTTCTAAAATGCACCTCAAAACTACTTCCGCGATATTCCAGAATCTGATCCAGTATTTCATTTGATTGTTCCAGTTCCCCAAAATCCATGTAAAGCTCAGCCAGAGTGTAAAGTACATCCACATCCCTGGGGTGGTATTCCAGTACGGTTTTCAGGGACTCAACAGATAGTTCATTTTGCCCGGAGACACGGTAAATATCGGCAAGATTGAGATGATACCACTTGTTCTCAGGCTCCAGTTCCGCAGCAACCTGTCCGTAATAGGCAGCATTGGAGTAATCACCGATAGCAAGATACACATCGGACAAGGCGTAGTTGATTCCGGCATCATCCGAAAGAATAAGGTGAGCAGCTGTCAGCTTATCAAGTGCACTCTCATATTCCTGGTTTTCGAAATCGTTAATGCCTTCCACAAAAAACTCAATGGCACGGGCTTTTTCCGTTTCACTTACCGATTGCTCCTGGGCGATTATGGTAAAAGGGGCTGATGTAAACAGAATCAGCAGCAAACATTTTAAAAGGGGTGATTTCATGGAAAAGGGTAACGGTTTGATAAAGTATCAGTCAGATAGTGAACGTTGCAGGTGCAAAGTAATTATGGTTGCGGTTCGTCCCGAAGGTGAGAGAACAATATAAAAATATCATAAAAAATGGTTTGATATGGTTTCCTTCACAATAATGGGCTGTAAACAAAAAAAGCGGACACTCCGGAGAGGCCCGCTTTTGGTATGGAAATTTGATAATTATTTTTTCTTTTTGGGCTTGGTGCCAAGGTGAACACCCTCACCATATGCTTCAGCAACAGCTTCCATTACTGCCTCGCTCATGGTTGGATGTGGATGTACGGCACTGATAATTTCGTGCCCTGTGGTTTCAAGATCTCGTGCTACAACCGCTTCGGCAATCAGTTCAGTAACGTGCGAGCCGATCATGTGGCATCCCAGCCATTCGCCATATTTTTCATCAAAAATCACTTTTACGAAACCTTCTTCATGGCCCAAACCGGCTGCTTTTCCACTTGCTGAAAATGGAAATTTACCTACTTTGATGTCATATCCTTCCTCTTTCGCCTGCTGTTCGGTCAGGCCTACTGACGCAATTTGCGGTTCACAGTAGGTACAGCCGGGAATGTTGTTATAGTTGACAGGCTGAGGTTTTTTGTCGGCGAGCAGCTCAGCCAGAACAACACCTTCGTGAGATGCTTTGTGAGCCAGCCAGGGAGCGCCAATTACATCACCGATGGCATAAATGTTATTGGCACTGGTTTTGTAGGTGGATGTGTCCACTTTAATGGCGCCTTTTTCTGTTTCAACGCCGGCTTTATCCAGTCCGAGATTTTCAATATTCCCGGTAACGCCAACAGCCGAAAGCACCAAATCAGCTTCTACTTCTTCCGTTCCTTTTTTGGTTTTAATGGAGACTTTAACTCCTTTTCCTTTTTTCTCTACCTTTTCCACGGAGCTTTCGGTATAGATGTTCATCCCCTTTTTCTTGTAGATTTTTCCGAGCTCTTTCCCCACATCTTCATCTTCAACCGGAACCAGGCTTTTTTGGAGTTCAACAAGGGTAACTTCAGTACCGATTGCGTTATAGAAATAGGCAAACTCAACCCCGATTGCTCCGGCACCAATCACAACCATTTTCTTCGGCTGTTTTTCGAGCTGCATGGCCCGTTCAGAGTCGATGATCATCTTGCCGTCAATTTCAAGATTCGGAAGTTCTCGGGGCCGTGCACCGGTAGCAATAATAAAATGTTTAGCTTTAACGGTTTCTGCCTCTTTACCTTTATCATCCTGTACAGAAAGCTCCTTGTCCGATTTAAAAACACCGGTTCCGTTCAGAACTTCAATACTGTTGGCTTTCATTAAAAATTGAACGCCTTTACTCATTTTGTCGGCCACTTTTCGGCTTCGTTTGATCATGCCATCAAAGTTGGCGGAATATTCTTTCACGTTCACACCATAATCGGCTGCATGAGAAATCGACTCGAAAACTTCGGCTGACCTGAGGAGAGCTTTGGTTGGAATACAGCCAATATTCAGACAAACCCCCCCTAAAAATCGTTTTTCAACAACTGCAGTTTTAAATCCCAGTTGCGATGCCCGGATAGCGGCAACGTAACCGCCCGGACCTGTTCCAATTACACAAACATCAAATTCTTTTGCCATGATGAGTTCAATTCTTTTAGTTCATTCTTGTTTTATTATACAGAGAGTTCAGGCTCGTAACCCTTGCAGATTGCTCGTTCAGATTTTCAGAGCATTAAAAGGTACGGAATCTACCAAAGATTTATAAATCTGCAGTTAATTTATCTCGGAAAGAAGCCCGAAGTTTATTAGGATTTACGATAAGAGTAGTGCCAATTAGCTGTATGCGATACTAAAATTTTATTTAAAAAATGGGTTTGAAGTGGCAGGCACGCTGGCCGGCTCGTTTCGCCATCCCAAATTTGGACTGAAATGATGCCCTGGTGATGTATAAATGGCTGCATCAGTAGTCATCTGGCATATAGTCTGAAGTACAACAGAACTGAACTTTCTCATCTAACCGGAATGTAGTCCGGTTTTTATGATCTTTTCTAATTCAGTCTGTAACTGAACCGTCATCGTTTCTGTTCAGGGAAGTATGCCTGATTGCCAAATCTCCTTTTGTATTCAAAATATTGTCGGGATTTGAATTTATCGTGCGATAATTCAAAATATTTTGTTTTTTAAAAACCGTTGTTAAAACCAATCTTATAATCAAATGAATAAATTCATGCGAGCATATACGTTAACACTTTTTTTCCTTGTTTTTCTTTTTGCCATATCGGCCTGTGCACAGGAAGTAGATGAAGAGCGGGAGTGGGTACCCGAAGACACTGAATTTTATGAGCCTGTTCCGCCTGTCATTGAGGCACAGCCAGCATTTCTCGAGCCCCCATCCGATGCTATTATTCTTTTTGACGGTACTGACTTTTCAAACTGGAAAATGCTGAACGGCGATGAAGATGTGGAGTGGACCATTGAAGATGGCGTCATGACTGTAACTCCGGGCTCCGGGGATATCGTTACCCGCGATAATTTCGGTACCGTTCAGCTTTATGTGGAATGGAGAGCCCCTGCCGAAATTGAAGGTGACGGACAGGGACGCGGCAACAGCGGTGTATTTTTGCAGCGCCGATATGAAGTACAGGTTCTCGACTCCTACGAAAATGAAACCTATGTAAACGGTATGGCCGGCAGCATCTACAAACAGTATGTGCCGCTTGCAAATCCGGCAAGTCCACCTGGTGAATGGAATACGTATAATATTATCTATGAGGCACCGGAATTTAATGAAAACGATGAACTCGTAACTCCGGCATACTTTACAGTAATTTGGAATGGAGTTTTGGTACAGAACCGTGTTGAGGTAAAAGGAAATACTGTCTACATAGGTCTGC
This sequence comes from Balneolaceae bacterium, assembly GCA_007123785.1. Taxonomy (GTDB): domain Bacteria; phylum Bacteroidota; class Rhodothermia; order Balneolales; family Balneolaceae; genus Rhodohalobacter. The sequence goes on along the minus strand of SLGL01000146.1, from coordinate 5,063 downwards.
CAGAATATTCTGCCCACGGTGATGACGGAATCCGGCTGCAGGATCATGGTGATCTTGTAAGCTTCCGCAATATCTGGGTGCGGGAACTGGACAATAGCCCTGTTTGGGGGGACAATCTGCCCTGGCCTGAGTATTAAGCCGGGAATCATTAAAACCCGAGTTCGATTACTGAAAAAGTCTCCCCTAACAAAGCCTTTACCGATCCTTCGGGAGGGAGATTTAGAGGGGTGTTCATTGGATTTTGCAAAATTCTGATGAACATCCCCCCTGTCTTTATTAAGGAGCTTTTCATTAACAAATTCATTAATCGAACTCAGATTTAAAGATAACTTCCTTTATTAAGATTCTAAACATAACGGCAGGCCTGTCAATCAGCAGGCACTGCTATTTTTACTGAAATAGATAAACAATTCATAAAAAGTTTTCTCCGTTTTATAATTGCTAATTGATTCATTCCCAGGAGGTAACTATGAAAAGCTATCGATTTCGGTCGTCTTATTACTGTTTTTTGGATTCTCCGCCTTTGGTCAGTCGAAACATGAAATCACTCTCTCCGGTTTGGAAAAAGCACCCCAGGTTCGTACTCCGGCTACCGGTATTGTGGAAGTTTGGATTGAATCAGATACGCTTTATGTCAGCGGAAAGTTTTCTGATCTTCGGGATTATTATTGGGCCGGACATATTCACTATGGAAGAAGAGGAGAGGAAGGTAATCGCCTGTTCCGGCTGAAAGCAACTGAATTTAGCGAGGATAAGCGCAGCGGTTCTTTTGATCCGGAGGAGAATAAATTTCACCTGAGGCAAGCTCAGCTTGAGGCCCTCAGGAATGGGCATTTGTACATTAATATTGCTTCTTTCCGCCACCAACAGGGTGAAATCCGCGGACAATTACCGCCTATGTAACCCGGGATGGATCAGGCTACTACTCCCATTTCGAAAATCTCTTCGCCGAGATTGTTTGCAGCTTGCTTGACTTCTGGAATTGCGTTTTCAGAAACGACTGCAATCAGCCCGATACCGAGATTAAACGTGGCACGCATGTCATTTTCAGGTACATTTCCAGTTTTTTTGATCAGGTTAAAAATGGCAGGCCGTTCCCAGCTTTCCCAGTTTATCGATAGGCTGTATCCCTCCGGTAAAATGCGTTTGGTATTACCTTCAATACCCCCGCCGGTGATATGTGAAAATCCGTTTACACCTTTAATCTCTTTCAGCCGAGAGATTATCGGGAGATAGGATTTATGCACTTTCAGAAGCTCTTCACCTACGGTTTGGGCCAATTCCTTGGGCTGGTCGTTCACATCGAATTCACTAAACAGAACCTTGCGAGCAAGAGAGTATCCATTTGTGTGCAGCCCTGTGCTTTTAAATCCGATTAATTTATCGCCTTTTTGAATGCTCTCACCGGTAATCAGTTTGTTCCGGTCCACCACCCCAACAACCGTTCCGGCCAAATCGAATTCACCTGTTTTGTAAATATCGGGCATTTCTGCTGTTTCACCGCCAATCAGTGCCACGCCGTTCTCTTTACACGCTTTGGCAAAGCCTTGGATCACATCAAATCCCACTTGGTGCTCTAACTTTCCGGTGGAAAAATAGTCCAGGAAAAAGAGAGGTTGAGCACCGCAAACGGCAATATCGTTCACACAGTGATTGACCAGATCCTGTCCGACTGTATCATATTTTCTCATCTTGAATGCAACGATCAGCTTGGTTCCTACTCCATCAACACTGCTCACCAAAACGGGATTTTTAATAGAAGAAAAATCAGCCGTAAACAAACCCCCAAACCCTCCGATGTTGCTCAGTACATTTGCGTTATGGGTTGCTTTTACCACATCTTTAATAGAGTTAACCAGTTCTTCACCTGCCTGAATATCAACTCCGGAATCTTTGTATGTAATCTGTTTTTTTGACACTTTTCAGTGGCTTTTTTTAATGAATGATTTAATTGTTCCACAAGGTAAACAGCTTTGTGCAAAGAAGGTATTCCGTTTTTTTATTTCAACTGCCGGACTGGTCCGGACTTTTTAATCAGGGATACTGGTAGCCTGCCAGGAAACGGCCTGCCAGCGGCCATCCATTTTAACGAAGGTGCCTGTGTTGTAGTAGTACATTTGTTCGGTTTGGCCGTATTCAAGAGGAAATTTTGCCACGAGTCGAAAACCAATAACAGCCGTATTTCCATACAGATTAATTTGAATCTCTTCGGCTGAGTAGACAGGGAGTTCTTCTTCTGAAAGATCAGATGAATCATCGGGAAGTGTTTTCATGATATCCGTTTTTGTAATGCGTTCACCAATGGCGCTTGTATAGATGAGATCATCTGCCCAGAATCTTTCGTGAATTTCGGGATCGTTCATCGAAGCTCCTTCAAGAAATTCAATAAGCAGGTTTTGAAGCACTTCGGTATCATCGGTTTGAGCAAATGTTAATCCTGCCGTCATCAGAATCACAGTAAATAGGATTTGTATGGTTTTCATGGGTGGTCAGGTTTGGTTTGCAAATTAGGATCTATAATTTGTTTTGCGGTTAATTTTTTCAGTTATCAAAAGAATCAGTTTTCAGCCATTAGATAATTTAAATGTATTGAACAACTGAATGCTGCAAACTGGACAATCTTTATACTGATACAGGATGATTAATAACCACTAATGACTATAGTTATCGCATTTATAAAAACGATATCTGTTGATCTCATTCCAGGAAACCCTCACTTTAAAGTTTTTTAGCAATTGTTTACCCGATTAAACAATAATTGATTCAAAACAACCTTATTAGTAAAATAGAGTTATTCACTATTACAGATTTTATGTAGTGGAGATTGCTAAATGAAGGTAAAAACGCTACAATTATTAACAGCACTCGTTTTCGTGATGATTTTTTTGCCCGTCCATGTTTTCGGGCAAACCTACTCGCCACAAAGTCTTCACAGTGGGCCATCCTGGTCCCCCGATGGCAGAATGGTCGCTTTTTCTGCAGCCTATACAGGCCGTTATGATATATACGCGATTGATATCTGGAATGGTGAACGAACACGCGTATCCGATCATCCTGCCAATGACCTGTATCCGACCTGGGCTCCAAACGGCCAGCAGATTGCTTTTTATTCCGACCGTCCGAATGAACATGGCCCATTTCCGCCTGACTCTATTGTTTACAACGTGAGGGCTTTATATGAAACGTATGCAAGGGATGGATACCGGCCCTCCTGGTCACCCGACAGCCGCACTATTGCTACTCATTTTCGAGGAGAAAAGGGTAATTATGAAATTTATCTGATGAATCATCGTGGCAGGGACCGGCGCCCGATCACCGATAATCTGGCTACAGATGTTCATCCGAAGTTTTCACCTGACGGTGAAAGAATTGTATTTGTTTCTGATCGTGATAATCAGCCAGAGATCTACGTAATGAATGCCGATGGTTCTGAACAGACACGCTTAACCAACTCCCCTTCTTACGATCTGGATCCGGTTTGGTCACCCGACGGCGAAAAAATTGCCTTTATCACCAATCGGCTTGGTTTTTTCGATATTTTTGTGATGGATGCTGATGGAAGTAATAAACGCCAGTTAACTCACACTCCCTCAATCGACATGGCTCCGGTCTGGTCACCAAACGGTGAGAAAATTCTTTTTTCATCAAACCGATACGGTTATTTCGATATTTTTGCGATGGATGCGGACGGAAGCAATGTGGAACGACTCACCGAATCGGAATATCATGAATTTTACGGTTCGTGGTCTCCCCAGGGCAGCCGTATTGCTTACCTTTCTACTGAGCACGGAGACCCACACGTTTTTGTGATGAATGCCAATGGTACACGAAAACGACAGATAACAAGATGAAGTTCTACGTAAAGAAAGGATTGATCGGATGAGCATTGCGAAAGGAAATTTGTAATTTCGTCCGTTACACTCATCCGATAAGAGTTCAGAATTGCACTGCTGCCGTGTCTAAAGATAAGGCAACCGGTAAGTCATAGGACATGTTTTTCGAAAAATGAGCCAATTAAGATGATTGGGTTGATCTCTTATCGACTCGTCTGATGACTTTCTGGCAAATGTGATTTGGCTTAATACTTCAATTCTGATCACGTGTCAATTCCGCCCTGAACCGCGGCTCATCGTGTCGTTCCAGGTAGTAAATAAATGTTTCTGTTTCCGGATCGATCTCGATCATCCAGACATTAGTTACCGCTTCAGGTATTATATCGCCTGTTACATCATCAGCTGGAAAATATTGCCGGAAAGCTGTACCCCGGTCATCGGCATAACCGCCATATCCGGTGTAGTCACCATCACCGAGGTCTTCTTCGGTTCGTACATCTCCCAGGTGATCGTGATAGAGGTGGAGGCCTTCATCTCGCAGCTCAAGCACCCAGGTGCCATGCCATGTATCCAGATCGCGATATAGATCTATCCTTATCACCTTTTCATCACAGGAAGAGATGTGGGTTCTGAGCTCGGTACCCACAAGAGGATGGTCGGGGTTGTCGGGGAAAGTTGAAGCACCAGAAAAGGTTTCCCCGCAAAGAGTGGCTATAGTGGCAAAAAATGCATCGTGCATCTCATCATAAATGTCAGCTTCTGTTACAGGTTCGCCGTTTCCGTTGTCGCCGCATCCCGCAAGAGTAACACAAAGAGTAGCAATTAAAAGAAGTGAAACAAGATTTTTCATTCTGCTTATTAAGATTTTGGATTATTCATAATTTAACATTTTGTCTAAGAGAAAAATCAGCATTAAGCTGCTTAATTACAAAAAGCTTATCTTTGTTAATCAGTTAAATTTTACATTTTGGCCCAGTTCATGAGCAAAGAAGTTGAATCCTATAAACTCGGCAATATCCGGGTGATCATCACCGAAACGGATGATCCCAATCGCCTGAAGGTCGATTGTAACGACGGCACCTATCATTCCGGTTTTACCGTGCGCCGGTACGAATATCAGCATTACAAACGCCATATGAACCAGAAGATTACCACCGCATATCACAAACAGTATGATGATGAGTAAAAAAGTTCAATTCAATACTTCAATTTCACACTCTTCAGTAGCTG
>SLGL01000368.1 GCA_007123785.1 Balneolaceae bacterium | reverse complement strand
TAAGCGACAGCTCTGGATTACGAGAACATGCAGCCGCTACATCTGGACTGCCCCCGAAGTACTTGAAGCCAGGGCGGCACTTTACAAAAATCTCGAAGATTATCGCGATGCAGATGCTTTTGTCATCTGGCATCTCCAGAAATCGATCATGAAATATTACCAAAATTTCAACATGATCAACTTTACATCCGATCATCCTGAACTATTATCCTGATAAACGAACCAGACTGGAAAATTTTAAAATCAGATATTTCAATTAAAATGGGGAAAAACAAAGCATTTGACGTATTGGTTGTCGGTGATCTGAATGTTGATCTGATCATGAATAAAATCAACAAAATGCCCCAAATCGGCGAAGAACAGCGCGCAGATGAGATGGATCTTGTGATGGGCGGTTCAACAGCTATTTTTGCCTCAAACATCGCCAAACTGGGTTCCAAAACAGAATTTATGTGCAAGCTGGGTGATGATTCGTTCGGCCGGTTTTTATTGAAAGAGATGGAAAAACAAGGTGTAAACACCGAATCGATCATCACAGACCCAGAACTACGCACGGGCGCTACTATAATCTTCTTTATAGAAGAAGACCGCATGATGGTTACCTATCCCGGCGCGATGGAACATCTTTCGTCCAATGAAATATCCGATGATATCCTTGGTTCAGCCCGCCATATCCACACCTCTGCAATTTTTTTCCAGCCTAAACTCAAAGAAGGACTTGCAGACCTGTTTCGCAGGGCAAAAAAACTGGGGCTTTCCACGTCGATGGATACTCAGTGGGACCCAGAAGAGAACTGGGATCTCGGCCTCGAAGAAATTTTACCCCATCTTGATTTTTTTCTGCCCAACGAAGAAGAATTTATTCGCCTCGCCGGTAAACCCGACCTCGAAAGTGCTCTTGATTCTGTGGCCCATTTTAACACCTGTTTTGTAATCAAGCGCGGAGCTAAAGGTGCCATGATGTTTCAAAACGGAGAAAAAAAATCCATAGACTCCCTGCCTATCCCGGAAATTATTGATACCATAGGGGCGGGTGACAGCTTCAATGCCGGTTTTATACACGCCTATCTGAACGGTAAAGAGATGGAAACGTGTCTCAATGAAGGCAACCGTACAGCCGCTGTTTCCACAATGGCTGCGGGGGGCGTAGATGGCATAATCAGTTACGAACAGGTCTGCGAAACCGCAAAAAATCTGAAAACTTGATCTCTCTCTCTCTCAAAAATACGTAACTCCATGAAACTGCAGGAAAAGTTCACATTTCTCGAAAAACAGAGATCGGCTGTTCTTGCAATTATATTTTATAACTTCGAAACCCCTTCAGGTTTACTGCCGCACGCTTCCAAAACCGGCAACTCCATTATCATTCAAGCCACTCTTTCATTCATCCATTTTCTGATACTTGAAATAACTTTTGCTTTTGTCCGTACCGGATTAAAAAATTTTGGTGTAAAAGGTTGGCTCCATCTCGACCATGCTGAATCTTTTGACTTTATAAAAGAATACCTGGGTTCCGGATACGACTCGGAGATATTTGATACCAGTAAAAAATCATTTTCAAAAAATGCAGAAGGCGCATGACTGAAAAAGAACGGATGCTTTCAGGCCATACTTACAATTCCAGAGATCCTGAACTTCTGAACAGGTATCACAGGGTTCGGAATATTCTTGCCTCATACAATCAAACCTCATCTGAAAATATACAGGAAAAACGAAAAACGCTGGAATCTCTATTTGGAGATATGGGCGAAGGAGTTTGGATTGAAGCACCTTTTTATTGCGATTACGGAGAACACATTTACATTGGAGATGACACATTTATAAACTACAATTGTGTATTTCTTGACAGTAATCAAATTACCATTGGCAGGAATGTTCTCATCGGGCCTGGAGTGCAGATTTATACTGCAACCCATCCTCTTAGTGCAAACGAAAGGCTATTGAAAAATCCCGCCGTTGGAAAAAACAGAACACGTTACCTGACAAAATCAAAACCTGTTACTGTTAGTAATAATACCTGGATAGGCGGCGGTGCATTGATTATGCCAGGAATAACAATTGGGGAAAATTCCAGTATTGGTGCAGGCAGTGTAGTTACCAAACCTATTCCGCCCAATTGCTTTGCAGCAGGAAATCCCTGTAAAATCATTAAACGTCTTCAACATTAAACATTGGTGAATCACAGATCAAAACCTGATACAATTTTAATCCGGTTTTAACCCTAAAATACTAAACCTACATCTCTATGAAATCAAAACTTTGGCTGATTTTTGCACTGATAACAACTCTTTTCTGGGGAGTTTGGGGAGCTTTTATTGAAATTACCGAACAAGCCGGATTTCCTGCCACCCTCGGTTATGTGGTCTGGTCACTCACGATGATTCCGCCTGCTCTTGTAGCTTTGAAAATTATCAACTGGAAAATTGAGCATGATAAAAAATCGATACTTCTCGGCGCTGCAATCGGTTTTTTGGGAGCTGGCGGTCAATTGATACTTTTTCACGGTTTGGGAATTGGCCCTGCATATATCATTTTCCCAATTATTGCACTCTCTCCCGTTGTTACGGTACTGCTCTCTATCATTATTCTGAAAGAGCGAACCCAGCTAAAAGGCTGGATTGGAATTGCACTTGCACTTATTGCCATTCCACTCCTCTCCTACCAGCCTCCTGATAACGCCGCTGTTGAAGGATATTTATGGCTGATTCTTGCACTCGGAGTATTTTTCGCCTGGGGAATACAGGGGTTTTTCATGAAATTTGCCAATCAAACCATGACGGCAGAAAGTATTTTCTTTTATATGACCATTACAGGTTTGCTTTTATCTCCACTGGCAATTATGATGACTGATTTTTCACAAGATATAAACTGGGGATTCCAGGGACCCTATCTCGCCGCTATGATCCAGATTTTAAATGCGGTTGGTGCACTCTGTATTGTCTACGCCTACAGATATGGAAAAGCGATTGTTGTATCGCCACTTACCAACGCTATCGCCCCGGTAATCACCATTGTAATTTCTCTGCTTCTCTATGCAGTTTTCCCTCACACGGTTACACTGATCGGGATGATTGTGGCAATTACCGCCACTTTCCTGCTTGCTATTGTTGAAGAAAGCACCGAAAAAGCAGAAGAAATTGAAGAAAAAGTTGAAGAGCTTCTCGATTGAAACATCCGGCGGTTTGAAATTTTGCCGCCGGAATTTCTTTCATACAGATAAAAAATTAATGAGTTATGCCTTTACAGAAAGACCACATTTAT
>SLGL01000167.1 GCA_007123785.1 Balneolaceae bacterium | reverse complement strand
CCACAAATGGAATACTGCTGCGGTATGTGAGGGATTCCACCATCTCGTTAAGCGATCCGGAGTCGCTGATCTGTTCCCGGGTTAAAAGTTCATCTTTAGGAACTCCGAGATATTTTTCTCTGGAGATTGCCCAGGAGCGGTTTCCGGTAATCGTGTTTATTTCACCGTTATGAGCAATAATCCGAAAAGGCTGTATCTTATCCCACGAAGTTTTTGTGTTGGTTGAAAAACGTCTGTGGAAAAGTGCGAAACGGGTTGTAAAGTCCGGATTTTGAAGATCCAGGTAAAATTTCTGGAGTGTATCGGATTTGGTCAGCGCTTTATATACGATCGTTCTTGCCGAAAGAGATGCAAAGAAAAATTCACGAACAATGCCCTCGGCTTTTTCTTTGGTTCTGGTCATCTGCTTTGCGTTGAATAAAAGTTTGTCGAACGAACTGTCTGTACGGCAATATTCCGGCCGCTTGATGATAGCGTGAAGGATGAATGGCATTGATTCTTTGGCGATTTCACCCAAAACGGTTGGATCTACGGGTACAGTTCGGTATTCAAGAACCTTTAGACCGTAAAATTGAAATGTATCTTCAAAAACACGCAGGGCTTTCCGTCGGCGATGTGCATCGTGAGGGGCGAATATGGTAGCAACAGCAACTTCTCCTTTTTCATAACCGAATAATTTAAATGGAATGTCAGCCATAATACCGGCACCATCACTTGAGATCAGGTCGGCATTGCAGGCACCGCGGTGCTCTACACAACTTAGGGCATGAAGGGCTTTCTTGAGATTGTTATGGGAGTACTCATTTTTGCGACTTGCAATAAATCCAACACCACAGGAGGATTTTTCCTTAAAATTTGAATTCATGTCGATGGTTTAGAAGAGTTCGAGAACTTTTTAGGTGTCTTGCCGGACACTTATTAATAATGCTATAAATTGAGTTTTATGCAATATTATTTTTAGTGGAAGCGCTTTTTAATAAAAAGATTAGATTTAATGAGTTAAGTACCTAAACTGTTTAGAGTATGGGAGTTAACTTGATTCTGTTTTTTGTTCCTTTGTGAGTATTTTTAGAATCGAATACGAGCCTGGATACCAATGTCACTCCTGCGATTTCCATCTATTTGGGCGAGACCACTGCCAATTACATGTCGATTTTCATAAATAGTAGTTGCAGCTTTTATCCATATATCGAGCCAGTCTGCAGCCTGGTAATAGAAGAGAGCGTACATGCGTTGCCCCTGGTCGAAAAGCATCGTGTTGGAGAGTACGTAGAGCAAGTCGTTTTCAAACTGGAAAACCCGGGATTCAAAATCATCGGTGTCGAACATGGTGATTCGTGCATCGATCCGGAGATTTTGGGTTGCCTGAAGCCTGATATCCTGAAACACAAGGTATCCCCAACCTGGATCACTTACAGTAGCACGGGCACGGACCATGTCGAATCGGGTGCGAAGGCGTATACGCGGGTTTGCCTGGTAATCGGCCTGGAAGCGGACCCCTGTACGTTTATTATCATCCAGCAATCTTATATTGCGGCCAAGATCATCAGTGGCAGCAAATTCTTCATCGCGCACTTTAAACCTGAAAAGCACATACATATTCAGCTCTCTGAACGGGGTAAATTCCAGAAGGCCAAGCCAATCATAACCGGATGTAGACTGGTGTGTCTGAAATCTTGGTGCAGGAAACCGAAATTGATCAAAATACCCGCTAATGCGCACCTGGCTGCTGATCGCATGCCGGATACCCATATAAAATCCTTCTTCATTACGTGGCCTTCCCGACTGTTCACCAAAGCCCACGCCAAAAAATGCCTGGAGTTCGGGTTCGTAATATCGATAGACAAATAGCAGATCGGTTTGACTTCCGAGATCAAATTCCGAACCTGACAAAAATCCATAGCCGCCATTATTTGTGTAGACTGCCTCTCCAAACAGAATGGTGTTACCCAGCAGCAGACGGTAATCTGCGGCGTAGCCTGAAATATCGGTGCCGGAAAAATTGTATTTCTGATAGGGCTGGCTCCCTCTCACAATCTCCTGGTCGAACCGGTTATGAAAGGCTGATATTCCCAAAAAACCATACGGAACCTGCACTCTTGCACGTCCGCCGTAAGTTTCCTGCCCCAGATTATTTCTTCGGTTTCGCTCATGAATTGTCCGGTGAAATCCGGTTTCGGTGGGGAAGTTAACGAGACCTTTTCTGGCATCAACTACAGAGGCAGTTCGCTTCCGGTTTGAATAAAATCCGGTTAGTTGAATGCGGTTTCCAAAAGTAGCAGCCACTCCGCTGAACCCTTGTGTCTCCTGTGCTGATGTGTAGGGACGAATTCCCCGTTCATTTTTAGACGGCCCGCTGATCACATCGCGTCCCTTGCCAAAGGCACCACCGCTCCAGAGTAATAAGCCTTGCCCAAAAGCCACACTATAATCTCCAATAACAATGGTTTGAAGGCGGCCAAGATCATGAAGGGCAATATGCCAGGAGTTGTAGTCAAAGTCGATGGGTCCGTTCAGTGGCTCACCGGGGTCTTTATCTTGCGTTAAATTTAGTGAGAGATGGTTACTGGTATAGCGAAATCGCTGATAATATTTCAGAGGGCTTCCCAGGTAGCCTCCCAGTGTATCCGGCCGGGTATAGCCTTCTTGTTCCTGCAACACCTGTTGAAAGCGCAAGAACCCTTCAAAACGACTGTTATTTGTCCAGAAACGCGGGTTCAGGTATAAATCACGTCCCAGTTTAAGTCCGGTTCCCACAGTAATGTATGGTCTGATACGACTGACGGTTGCCGGGCCAATTCCATTCACGTTTTCAATATCTTCAATGGATGTAAACGGCGCCTTCTCGTTCCGGTGCCGTACAATATTTTGTGCAAGGCGAAAATTAAGACCAGGTATCTGCATAAGGTCATCTGCCGGAGCCCGATTTACATTCATGGGATTGTTGGCCAGATCTTCGAGAAATTCCACAAGCTCTTCAAGGTCGAGATCTGACTCTTCCGGGTCGATCTCTTCGATGGCACGCTCAAGGTCGTGCTCAATCTGAACTCTTACTGTGTCCTGCTCCTGGGCCAATAGGGTGGATGGATTAACCATCAGAAAGGCCAAGCTGATCAATACTCCGCAAAAAAAACGATGAAAAAGACTCATCGCCACAGAGTAATTCCGGTATGTTTGCTGGTGATGATAATTCATTATTAAAAACGGATTGCAAGATCAAGAGCGGGACTGAGGCCGAGTGGGATATGCTGTTGAATCCCGAAGTTCACTTCCCAGGCATAAGCCAGATAGCCGAATCCAAATGAATAGGTTTCTGGTTCGGTGGTAATACCAGCCCGTGCGAACAGTGAAGTAATAATTTCAAACTGAAGCCCTGCCCTGAACGAAACTGGAAACATCACATCTTTTACAAATTCTGTGGTTATCAGAGCGTCAGATGAAAGCAGGTAGCTGATACCGGCAGCAAGTTCACGGGGGAGCTCTTCGTCTGTGTCACCATACGCTGGCTGATTGATGTTTGTGGCACGAGCTCCAAACCAGAGGCCATCAAAAATTTTGGTGGCCAGCCCAAGGTCAATTCCGGCAGCTCCTGCCGAACCATAAGCCCCACCCTGAAAAACGTGTGTGTATGAAAAAGATGCACCATAATGAAGGTTTCCAAGATTGTTTTTATAGCCCAGTAAAAAACGATTTTCATTGAAGAGGTTAAAGCCGTAGCGATGGATTCCGCCACCCAGTGTACCCCGGGAGGTTTGTAAGTTGATGGTGGCCGCCATATCCGTTATTTCTGCAATTCCGATATAGCGAAATCCATAAAATGAAACGCGGTTCTGATCCGTTGGCATCATAGCCACATTTGAAAAAACCGACCAGTTGGCACCAGGCACGGATACACCGGTCTGTCCCATTGCAAGATGCTTGGCACCCATCACATGCTGCGCATCTGATGGATTAGCCTGGAGAAAGAGTTGTATACAAGCAATAATTAAAATACGCAGCTGGTTCATTTGAATCTGTGTCATAGTTCCTTTTGCTGATTGTTGTATGATGAATGAAACATGTTATTGACCCAATCATGCATCCCGTTTTTTCACTAGCGACGGCAATCCAAGTTGTAAGTCAAGTGCCTGGTTCAATGGTTCTGAATCAGGTGTCCGGAATATTCAGGCAGAACTCATTTTTTCACCCGGCTATATTTCCCGGGTTTTGACCAAGCCTTTTTAAGTATGAACCGAAAAGCAAAGAAATCTTACAGAATTTTTTTTATCATCATTTTATGAAATACCGTAATGATTTCAGGTTCGGACTTATGATACTGCTCCTGTTTATATTTGTGAGTTGGGGGAAGGGTGTTTATGCACAGGAGTTTAACTGTTCTGTTTCTGTAAACGACCGTCAGATAAGTGGTTCATCGTACGATTATATTTCAGAATTGGAGAGAGATTTACAGGATTATCTGAATAACCACCGATGGACAAATGATCGATTCGAGGAGCATGAACGGATTTTATGCAACATCCAGGTGGTAATCACAGGGGCTGACAGCAATTTTAACTATATGGCCGAAGTGGTGTTTACCATGCGTCGCCCCATTTACAATACCAATCAGCAATCTCTCGCCATTGTGTTGAGCGATAACAACTGGCGGTTTAATTATCCCCGCAATAAAAATTTGATTCACGATGATATGCAGTTCGATGACCTTGTCAGTTTCATCGATTTTTATGCTTATATCATGCTTGGGTTTGATTATGATACATTTGCCGAGCTTGGCGGTTCGCGTCACTTTAATCAGGCACAAAACGTATTTGATTTGGGGCAAAATTCCGGTGTGCAGGGTTGGGGGCGGTCAATCGGAGCACAAAGAAATCGCTTCGGATTGATTACGGATCTGTCAAATCCTGCCTATGAAGATCTGAGAAGGGCAATTTACCGATACCATCGCCTGGGATTAGATCAGTTTACAATTGATGATAAAATTGCAAGAACTCAGATTTTTAATGCGCTGGAACTTCTCAGAGAAAATAAAAGGGTTACCAGTAATAACTACCTGTTCGATATTTTTTTTAGTTCCAAGTATACCGAAATTGTTGCTCTATTCAGAGATGCGGATGTCGAAACTCGTCTTGAAGCTTACAATCTTCTCAGGGAGGTAGATCCCGCTCATTCATCTGAATACGAACGTCTTCAAAACTGATACGAAATTGCATTAAAGCTTCAGTATTTTTTTTCTTATTCTTGTATCGTAAAATGTACCTGCTTCGGATGTCTGTTTTGTTCAAGTTTTCTGTTACAGAAAGTTATCCGGGTGACTTCTTAAATTTGCGAATTCATACATGAAAGGAATTATTTTAGCCGGTGGGACCGGAACAAGGTTATATCCCCTTACCAAAGTTACTAACAAACACTTGCTTCCTGTGGGAAACAAACCGATGATTTTTTATCCTATTGAAAAATTAACCGGAGCAGGAATTAATGAAATATTAATTGTTACGGGAACTGAACACATGGGTGATGTGGTGAACCTGTTGGGTTCGGGTAAAGATTTCGGATGCCGTTTCACTTATAAAGTGCAGGATGAAGCAGGAGGCATTGCACAGGCACTCGGACTGGCTGAAAACTTTGCCGGACATGAACCGATGACAGTTATTCTGGGTGACAATATTTTTGAAACTGGACTTTCAAAAGCATTAAAAAATTACCATGGCAGCGGTGCACAGATTCTCATCAAGAAAGTGGAAGATCCTGAACGGTTTGGCGTGGCAGATCTGGACGGAGAGAATATCGTCGGAATTGAAGAAAAGCCAAAAAAGCCTAAATCTGACTACGCTGTAACTGGAATTTACATGTACGATCCTGAAGTTTTTGAGCTGATCAAAACCCTTAAACCTTCGAAGAGAGGAGAGCTTGAAATCACAGAAGTGAATAACCACTATATTAAAAAAAGGGCGATGAAATATTCCGTTTTGGATGGCTGGTGGACCGATGCCGGAACTCATGAATCCTACAAAATCGCCAATGAGCTCGCTTATAAACTCACCTGATTTATGAAGTACCTGGTAACCGGTGCAGGCGGGCAATTAGGACGAGAATGGGTGGATTTTTTAAAGATTCAGAAGGTTCCGTTTTCTGATTTTTCTTCAGTTGACCTGGATATCACCGATATCCAGCAAGTAAAAACTGTAATAAATCGGGAAATACCGGACATTGTGATTAATTGTGCCGCATACACAAAGGTAGATGAAGCTGAGGCAAACCGGGACAAAGCCTTTCTTGTGAATGAAACCGGAGTAAAAAACCTGACCGATTGCTGTATAGAAATCGGGGCAAAATTAGTACACTATAGTACGGATTACGTATTTTCCGGTCATCAGAATGACCAAAATTCTTATCCTGACGGCTATCCCGAAAATGGCCCGATCGGTCCGATTAATATCTATGGAGAATCAAAACGGGCAGGGGAGAGGGTCTTGGAAAAAAGTGCCGCTGATTGGCTGTTGGTCCGCGTTTCATGGCTATGCGGCCGTTATGGAAAAAACTTTGTAAAAACCATGATTAAACTTTCTGCTGAAAGAGATCAACTCAAAGTGGTGGATGACCAAACCGGAAGCCCCACATACACGTTTGATGTGGTGGAAAAAACCTGGCTTTTATTACAAAAAGAGGTTTCCGGTACATTTCACCTTGCCAGCAAAGGAGCCGTAACCTGGGCCAGGTTTGCCGAAGAGATTTTCAGGCAGAGAGGTGTCGGAATTCGGATAAACCGGGTGTCATCTGATGAGTTTAAAACTGCAGCAAAACGCCCTTCTTTTTCCTTACTTTCTACCCGTAAAGCTGAAAAATGCGGGTTGCAAATGATCGAATGGAAAAGTGGTCTTGGCCTGCTGCTTCAGCAAATTGGCTGAAACAAATTTAAAAACTTTATTTATGAACTTCATATTCAAACCTACAGAGCTGGAAGGTGTGTTTTTGATTGAACCCAGAGTTTTTGGGGATAGACGGGGGCATTTTCTGGAAGCGTTCCGGGAAGAGGTCTTCAGAAAAGAGGGCTTGCTTTACCGGTTTGTTCAAGATAACATTTCCACTTCCCTAAAGGGTGCAGTGCGGGGGCTGCATTATCAAAAACCGCCTCATGCCCAGGCTAAGCTTCTGATGGCAATAAACGGCAGAATTTTGGATGTGGCTGTTGACCTTCGTCGAAACTCGCCTACGTATGGCAAACATATTTGTGCGGAACTAAGCGCAGAAAATCGTTATATGATCTATATTCCACCGGGATTTGCTCACGGTTTTTCTGTTCTTTCTGATGAAGCCACGGTTTTTTATAAATGCAGCCGTTATTATCATCAACCATCGGAGCGGGGTATTAAGTGGAATGATCCGGCACTGGACATTGACTGGCAGGTTGAAGAACCAATTATTTCTGATAAAGATGCCGGACTGCCAATTCTGAAAGATTTGCCGGAAGAAGATCTTTTTTAATTATTGAATTCAACATTAGCGTATAATCAAAAATTCACTCACACATGAAAATTATTGTAACAGGCGGGGCTGGTTTTATCGGCTCAAATCTGATTCTTTACCTTCATAAAAATTACCCGGAGACAGAACTACTCAATATAGACAAGCTAACCTATGCTTCCGATCTGAGTTATCTCGACCCTCTTAAAGATTCAAGCCGTTACCGCTTCGAACAGATTGATATAGTGGACCGGGCTGTCGTGAGAGAAATTATTCAGGAATGGAAGCCAGATGGAGTGATTCATCTTGCTGCAGAATCGCATGTGGACAACTCTATCAAGGGGCCTGAACCATTCATTTATTCGAATGTTGTAGGAACATTTAATCTGCTGGATGAATGCCGTCTCCTATGGTTTGATGACACCAGTACACAGGAAACTATGCGCTTTCTGCACATATCCACCGATGAAGTGTACGGAACCCTGGGTGATACCGGCCTGTTTAGTGAAACCACGCCTTATGCTCCCAATTCTCCCTATTCGGCTTCCAAGGCTGGAAGTGATTTTTTGGTTCGTTCTTACTTTCATACCTATGGAATGAACACAGTTATTACTAACTGTTCCAATAACTACGGTCCGCACCAGCACGATGAAAAACTGATTCCGACAGTCATACGGAAAGCTTTGGCTGGTGAACCAATTCCTGTGTACGGAAAGGGAGATAACGTACGCGACTGGTTGTTTGTGGAGGATCACTGCCAGGCACTGGCAACAGTATTCTATGAGGGAACTGCAGGCGAGCAATACAACATCGGCGGAGATAACGAATGGCAAAACATAGAACTTGTAAACCTAATTTGTGAGATTTTGAACGATGAAAAAGGGCAGGGTCCGGATGGTGACTATAAAAACCTGATCAGTTTTGTTACCGACCGCCCCGGGCATGATTTTCGCTATGCAGTGGATGCCTCAAAAATCAAAAAAGAACTGAACTGGGCCCCCTCCCAAGATTTTGATTCCCTGCTGCACAAAACGGTCAAATGGTTTGTTAAAAAGTTTGAAGGGTGAATACTTGATTAATTCTGTGTAAAGCCTGAAGCTGTAGATGAAGTCCGAATCTGGATTAATTGAGTCAAAATCGGTCATTTATAAAGGAATATTACAGAGGTTCGGGTTCTTCTTCGGGTAAAAGAGCGTTTTCCTCTACTACACCCTGTTCCTGCAATGCAAACATGAAAAACCAGCAGAGTGAGGCCCAGAAAAAACCTGCAATCCAGCCAACCAACACATCGGTTGGATAGTGTACCCCGAGTAACACTCTGGAAATACCTACCAGAGCAGCAACGAAAATTGCAATGGAAATGATATAAATACGGATTCGCGGACTGGTTTCAAGCCGGGTTAGCAGTGAGCCGAGTGTAAGGTAAACAATAGCAGAAATCATGGAGTGCCCGCTGGGAAAACTGGGTGAAGTTTCTACCATCAGTGCGGGAACAATGTCGGGACGATCACGGAGAAAAAAGTCTTTCAGCAAAAGACTGATGAGCAAGCCGCCGGCTGTTGCAATAAGTACAAGTGTGGCTGCGCGATAACTTTTTTGAAGCAGAAGATAAACCAGCACCACGATGACCATAAAAGTGAGAACTGCAGGGCCACCCAGTGCCGTGACATCGCGAACGGCTTCATCCACCCAGTGCGGGCCGAATAAATATTGAGGATTTTCTGCATCACGAACAGAAAGGAGCATCCATTCATCAAATTGCTGGGCGCGGTCGACAATAAACAGGTCCCGGAGTTCAATCCCTCCCCAGAAAAAGAGTAGCAGAAAAAGGGTTCCTGTCATAATCAAAATTTCTTTGCGCAGCAGCACTTTCAACTTTGGGAATTGATTGCTGGCCTTTTCGAGGATCGGCATAATTGTTAATATTGTTGGGTATATATTTTGGTAAACAGAACAAATTTGCCGGGAAAGCCGTATAAACAAGTCATGAAACTCATCGATCACTTTTTACCGGACTTTCAGTTCAACAAGATACACGAAATTACCGTTCACGCTTCTGCCCCTGAGGTTTACACGGCGATAAAGGAATTGGACATGAGCAACTCTACGATGATTCGTTTACTCTTCCGGATGAGGGGGTTGCCCGCTACGGCACTGACTATGAAGGGGTCAGAAGAGGTTGGTTTCGTACTATTGGGAGAGGAGCCGGAGAACGAACTGCTCCTGGGGCTTATCGGACGTTTTTGGAAAATAAATGGTGAGATTCATAAGTCAGATGAGCAGACTTTTGTACGGTTCAGGAAACCGGGTTTTGCAAAAGCTGCATGGAATTTCAATGTTAGACAACTCAAGGCCAATAAAACGGAACTTTCTACTGAAACTCGAATTTTTTGCACTGATAACAGCAGCTACCGCAAGTTTAGACTTTATTGGTTTTTGATCGGGCCCTTTAGCGGTTTGATTCGCCGAAAAATACTCAGTTTGATTAAGAAGAGTGCAGAAAGAAGAGTTTCTGTAAGATTTTAATTACAGACGAATTATGCATCATCGAACATGGACAAGTGTCTTTGTACAAAGCAATTATGTTAAGTTTATGCAGGCACTTTGGTTTTGCAGAATTGATCATTTCTGTTCAGCTGGTTAAGATTTTTAATCCACGCCAATATTCATGAGATTTATCTCGCTGGGATCTGTCAACCGGATATCAGAGGTATCTGCGGGCACATTGTCCGGCTCAATACGATCGTGAACCACCCAGGCTTCAGGGTAGCGGTCCTTCAGCAACCGGGAAAATTCAATAGCTTTATTTCTGTTCCTGAAATCACCTGCACGCACCCGGTAGTAGGGTTGGCGAAAATAGACATATGCTTCCACATCGTATCCGCTGATGTGGTCAGCCGCCCATGCCCTGAAATCATCTCTTGTAGAATCGGCAAGGGCCACATCCCGGGTGGAAATGATTTGAACACGAAATCCGGCATAGCGATCTGCTCCTCCTTCATCACGCACCACTTCCCTGAGAAACTTTTCGGGTATATCTTGCTCCAATGATGCAAACTGATCGGTAAGCTGGCTGCGATATTCATATAGAAATGTGTCCAGTTCGTCCATTTCATCTTCTTCATCAAAATACACTTCTGCAATCTCTTCATCTACATCAAAATGCGGTACTTCAGGCTCGTCTTCAGTAGCTGTTTGGATAGTGCCACAACTGACGAGAATCAGTGTTAAAAAAAGAATCAGTAATCGGGAGTATTTCATGTTTGAACTATAAATTAATTTCCGACCGGATGCCAGGTAGTTTTTGTTTCCATGAATTCAAGAATCAGGTACGGGTTTTCGTGTTTTTCATTAAACCAGTCTGTTTCTGGGTAATGTGTAACTCTTTTAACGCTTAAAGATGCGTTTTCGTCGATAAGTTTCCGGGTTTCTTTTTCTGCGGTGGTATTGAAGACAGCATTTACGTCCATGTGGGCCGATAGATGATCAACCATTTCGCTGTGATGGCCGGTAAGAATATTTACCACTCCGCCTGGTACGTCAGATGCATGAAGCACTTCACCGAAACTGACGACCGGTAAAGGATTTTTTTCAGATGCGAGAAGAATACAGGTATTTCCACCGGAGAGTACAGGAGCTATCATTGAGACGGCTGAAAGCAGCGGAGCTTCATCCGGCGCAATCATGCCTGCCACACCGGTTGCATCGGGCGAGCTGAAATTGAAGTGGGGACTTGCCACCGGATTCACTGTTCCAAAAACCTGGCTAAGCTTGTCTGTCCATCCAGCAAAATATATGATTCTGTCGATGGAGGTTTCTACCTGTTTCAATGCCTCCTTTGATTTGGCACCAGACTTTTCCAGTTCCTTCACAAACTGATCTTTTCGGTTTTCGAGCATTTCGGCAATGCGATAGAGAATCTGACCGCGGTTGTATGCCGAACGGTTCGACCATTCGTTAAAAGCTGATCGAGCGGCAACCACGGCATCACGCACATCTTTGAGGGTACAGCGGCATGCATTGGCAATGTGTTTCCCTTTTGGATCAGTGATTTTATAAGTGCGGTCTGATTCACTCCGCGGGAATTTACCGCCAACATACGTTTTATAAGTTTTTAATACTTCGATTCTGTCTGACATAGTTTTCAGATTTTATGGAATCCGTTTAACCTGCATTATTTACAAAAATGGTTTGCTTAACGTCCGGCAGCCGGCGGATGCTGAGGAAAAAATCTCCTGGTGAGAAATCCGGGTTAGACGCTGGATCACCACATTTATCATTATTTTAAATTTACGTACGGATGCAGCCCGTGCAGTCCGCCCTCACGCCCGATGCCGCTTTCTTTGTAACCGCCAAAAGGTGAGGTTGGGTCGAATTTATTGTAGGTGTTCGACCATATCACTCCGGAACGTACCTGTTGGCCGATTTTGAAAATTTTAGACCCTTTATCAGTCCATATACCGCTTGCCAGGCCAAAGGGTGTATTGTTGGCTATCTCCACAGCTTCATTGGGTGTGCGGAACGTTTGAATTGTGAGAACTGGTCCAAAAATCTCTTCCCGGACAATACGGTTGCTTTGACTCACTCCTGTGAACAGAGTCGGACGGCAGAAGTAACCTTTTTCGGGGATGGTGCAGGAGCT
>SLGL01000168.1 GCA_007123785.1 Balneolaceae bacterium | reverse complement strand
CGTTAAAAAAATTTACTTTGAGATATCCGGGTTAAAATCTGTAATTAATAACGATCTGTTGCCCCGGAATCATACTTGAACTGGCCTGAAGTCTTCTTTGTTGCACACGAACTGTAAAATAAGCATCAAAAGCAGAAATTATGTGATTGGCTATCAGCATGGAGATAAAAAAGTTGCTTGTTCTGTAGTCATCGTTAAACTGTTGAGCCCTCCTTGCACCGTCGAAAAAGTAATGGCTGGCATGTCGGCCGTCACGGTCAACATAATAACGTTCTTCGAAAAACCTTCCTGTGTTGCCAATGCTGTCATGAAAATCGTTATAGTCTCTCCATCCGGCCTGATATTGGTAATACTTGGCTATCAGTTCATAGTACTGCTGCGAGCCGTATTGAGGCAGAACGTGTGAAAAGTTCTGGTTTATAATGTCATCGGTAGTAAAATATGGAGTATTTCGCTCTACATCTCTCAGAACAGAAATATCCACAGCATCCCAATCATCACGAATATTAAATGTGGGATTTACACCGTCAACCATCTCTTTTAGTTCGTTGATATGAGAATTGTTAATGTTATGATAGTTGTGATAATCAACAAGCCAGTTGGAGTATTGAACTACGCTCCAGTTATTGTTTGCCCATCGTTCGTAATCCCGCTCTCCATTTACTCCGCGATTTCTGTATTCAACAGCCATGAAAATGGAGGTTGCTTCAATAGCCAAAAACATACCAGCTCTGAACCAGCTTCTGTTAGATATTTGTCCGGACCCCGGTACGATAAGAGAACTAAAAAAAACCGAGCCAGCATTTGAAATTCCAGAACTTAGTTCCTCATCAAAAAGAAAAGAGGAACCAGTGTAATTTCGTAAGAGTACAGGAGTAATCAAATGATACTTCTCATTCTTCGTTTCTTTTTCTGTAACAACTACAGATGATAAATTTGGTTCCTTTTCCTCATGTTGTGCAAATAAAGAAAATGGTATGCACATAAATAACATCAGTACTGAAAATTGTTTCATAGAAAATCGAAATCAAACGTTAATCCAAAATAAAAAAGGAATTCCTTGCCGTATTGTACAGAATTTGTTCGGTTAGGGGATATAAACTGTGAAGGCAGTGTAACGGTAAACTCGTTAAAGCCATATGTGGTATTCACAAAAAATTTTAACGGGAAAAGATAATAACTATTGAAGGCAAATCTTAATTCTGCACCTATTCCTGTCTTAAAATTTTTACCTATGTTTAGCGGGCCTCCCCATCCGTTTCCGGTTTCGAAAAACAATTGGGCAAATACTTTGTCGATTGTGTAGGCACTCAACTGATAATTAATACGCTGAAAAACGGGTTTGAGCACGGAAGCTCTTGAAAAGAAGGTTCGCTGACCGCCAAGTGCAAAATAGGGGTACGAACGCATGCCACTGAGTCCACCTGCATAATCGAGATAAAAATAATCTTCAGGGTTGTTTAGGTATGAGAACGCTCTTGTGGTGATCATTCCATGCGTGTTTGATGGTAAACCAAATCCCAGGCGGATTTTTGCCTCAAGTGAATGATTTTGATCTTTTGAAAAAACAGGTGAAAGTGCACCCTCACTGATCTCGAATTCCCGGAGAAGACGGCCCGGTTCAAACCGATAAGTGAAGTGGCCTTTTAGTCCGGCAGGAGCGATATCCTGATGGCGGTGGGGTAGTGTTGCCTCTGCGATATATGATGCTGAATAACTGGCTCCTCTGAAATATTCTGATGTGGAGCCGGGAATAAACTCCCGGTATTCATTGGAAAAGAAGCCATCCGTGCTGACACTGTAGGGTGAATAGGCTCCACCCAGCTCTATAAGGCTCCAGCGGTTTAATTTACTTCGAAGAAAAAAATTGGCTTCCCACATTGTATAGCGGATATCGACTGATCTTTCCACGGGGAGGCAGGAGGTGCAGGGAAATTCTTCGATTGTAAGGCCATCTCTTACATTTCGTTTCAGGTTATAGATCTCTACACTGATAGTGGGAGACCAGCTTCTGCGAATGAAGGGAATACCGCGATGTTCCATCATCAGAAAAATGTCACGATCAAGATTGTTGATTCTTGAAGGCGAAAAAAAATCAGAAGCACTGTCTGATGAGAGTGACCCCCATCCGAGCATAGCTCCCCCGAAAATGGAAAATGATTCGGTTACATCACGCGAGGATAGGTATGCCCCGGTTTTGAAATCGCGCCAGAGATTTTGCCCTATATTCCCAAATTGTGCATTCCGAAGCAGCCGGGTGTTACTTCCCTTCAGTTTGGTATAATTGTCAAAGCGGATAACAGGAAAAATACTCAGTCCCGTAGTCGTTTCGGTATAGGGCCTCCAAACTCGTTCATCTTCTCCAATCGAGAAGGTCGCCTCTTCTGCCCGTCTTTCTTCCGGGAAAGAAAGTGCTGAAATTTCAGAGTAGGGTGGTATATCATCGGATTCCTCAATCTGAAGCATGACTTCCATATCCTGATCAGAAATG
Source organism: Balneolaceae bacterium (assembly GCA_007123785.1). Classification (GTDB taxonomy): domain Bacteria; phylum Bacteroidota; class Rhodothermia; order Balneolales; family Balneolaceae; genus Rhodohalobacter. The sequence continues at coordinate 9,614 of SLGL01000168.1, read as the reverse complement.
ACCGAAGCATTATTATCTATTCTGAGTTTCGAGATTTTGTAGCCATCGTGTCGATATTCGGCAAAGTAGAGCGTATCGGCTCGAACAAACGGCATAAATGCACCACCGGTAACAGTTGTGAGGCGCTCAATTACATTGTCTGTTAGGTTTTTTTGGTAGATGTTAAAAATTCCGGTCAGGTCTGATGAAAAATAGATATGACCAGAATCCGGATCTGTCCAGGGATCTCGGTAATCGATTTTCGGATTGGAGAATACCGGGTATGACTGTTTCTCTTCGATACAAAAGCGGTGAATATTTCGATTTCCATTCGATGCCGTTGCATAATAAATTCCTGAGCCGTCTGGTGTCCAGACAGGAGTGTAAACCGTTTCTCCAGATTGGTAGAGTGTAAGATTCTGAATATTATTGGTCACCGGATCGAGAATCACAAGGTTTTGTGTCCCGTCACGCTGCTGTACGGCTGTAATCAAGTTTTCTTCCGGATGCCAGGCTGGATCTTGCACCCGGGCACTTTGGGTAATTTTTTGACGGGTTTGATCGAAAATGTCGAAAATGTAAATGTCCTGGTATGTTTCTCCATAGCGATTTTTCTCAGGCCGGTTATAGGCAATCCGGTTTCCATCAGGCGAAAATGAAAAACGATTGCTTACAAATTCGATGGATGGGTTCGATTCAAACCCGTGCGACATGTTATAATTCTGCTCAGAATTCAGAAATTCGGTTCCTCCCAAATCATCGGCTTCGAGTTCCTGTCCATCAATTTTTACGATCAGTGTGGTGCGTGCAAAGTCCCGTCCCCGATTGGTGAGATAAGCAAACACCGAACCGGTGCTGTTGTACTGGGGGTAAAAATTTAAAAACCCATCCTCCTCAACCGGATTGGGTTTCGTGGCGGAAAGTTCGTTGATTTGCTGCTTGTATTGTTCGGTCCTGTCTTCTGTCCAGTCGTCAAACAGGCTCTTACCGGAAAAACCGGTAACCATTTCAATCACCCGGTTAAAGTTGCTTTCACCACTTTCTGCTGCAGTTTTTGATAAATCGGCAATTACATTTTCCCCGAACCGTCCGGTGAGGTACCGGGTAAAATCAAAGCCTTGATTATATACAAGTTCTCGCTCAAGACTTGTTTTTGAAGTGAATGTGCCCATCTCATCAAAATCAAGAGCTGTTCCGGATAGCAGCCGGCTCCTGAGGATCATATCGCGGTGGCTGTCCCAATAGTCATAGTTGATATCTTGGCGTTGGTACTGCGCTGTACCTTCAGCAAACCAGGCGGGAATACTTACCGATGCAAATGGAAAAGTGACAATACCGCGGGGAAAGCCGTAGAGCACATCGGGCCGGCGGACATCTTCGTAGGTAAGCCACTGAAAATAGATGGCGGGAATTCGCTGTGTCCTTTTCATGGATGCACCGAGCTGAACAATGTGAGTGAATTCATGAGTGATCACATTGTGCAGCCAGTGATGGGTGCCTCTGAGCGGGGTATCGAGTGCGGGAATCCAGATTTCAATCTTGTCGTCGAAAAAGAAAGCAGCGCCGTTTGAAAAGTCTTCCCGGTCACGCAGCAAAATGCTCACTTTTTTACGCGGATGATGACCGTAGAGTGAAGTCACCGGTTCATAAATCTCCTCGGCGATTTTTGAGGTTAACTGTGCTGTGCGGCTGTTTCCCTTTTGGTAGTGCACAAGAAAATGGTCACTCTCGATGGTGAACCAGGGCAGGTGATTGTGCGGGTAATCATATTCTCCCGGACTCACCTGTCCAAAACATGGCCCGCCGTAAACCATCAATCCGATAGCCAGTAGTAGAAATAAAATTGCACGATATGTGAATGATCTTTTCAACTATCTGACGATTGCTATTTTCACAAGTTTTCGTTCGGTAACAGAGCTGCTTTTGGCTTCTACAAGAGCAAAATATCCGCCGCTTCCCCACGAAGATGTATCGATCAGGATCTCTTCTGCAAGGCCGGCTCTGCTTTCAAACTGCTGATCATAAATCAGCCGTCCGCTCATGGTTGTAATTTTGATTCTGATCTCAGCCTGTTCACTGGTTTGAAAACGGAGAAAGGTTTCATCCGCAGCGGGATTGGGCCAGTTGTAGGTTTCGTCCCGATTCAGAAGGGTAAAATCAAATGCGGGCGGTGCATCAAAATCGATAAAGCCACTTACTTTGTTGTTGGTGCGGTTTCCGTACTTTGATGACCAGGCTATCCGCTGCATATTTGGAAATGTCCATGTTTTCAGGTCTCCGGTGTGACTTACCGCAATCAGATGATTTCCTGTGATGAGTGGGTGCACGGGTTGATTTTGCTGATCAGAAACTCCTCCTACATGAAGCGGGAATCCCTGAAGCGGCTCTCCCCGGCCTGTAAACGCATATAAATTTACAGAATACTGATCCTGACCTGTGATTACAATCTCTTTTGATCCATCACCGTTCAGGTCAGCAATCAGTGGAGTTCCGGTAAAACGTATGCCTGAGGGTGGATATAATGGGAAATCCCGAAGCATTGTTCCATACCTGTTTTTTGCCACAATCCGGTTTGTGTTGTGATCTATGTATAAAATATCGGGGCTTCCGTCTCCATTGAAATCGGCAAAAGCGGGCCAGTCAATGAATCCGGTGTCGGAGATTACTGTTTCATTAATGCGTTCATTTTCAATCGAAAAAAGGGATAATTTCCCATCGCGAAGCAGGTAAAACAGAAATGAATGATCACTGTTTTCAATAATTCCGGTATGTTTTCGCTGAAATGGTTCCGAATGTTGCAGCAATATTGATTCAGAGACTCCGGGAAAATCAAGTATCAGCAGTTCGTTTTCTATTCTTGACTGATAACCACCTGCAGTTTCCGAAAGCCATTGATTTGATTGTGCTTCGAAAATTTACAGATTGTCTGCGTCAAACCGGACCGGAGTGCCATCTAAATCAAGAATGAAATTTTCGGAGGAACTTATGAATCCGTAGTTGGGTACAGTATCAAAGTTCCACAGTAGTGCAGCTTCCGATCCGTCAAAAGTAAACGAGGAAACGGTGAATGATTCATTTTGTTGAATCGGATTTGGGGCAACGGTGATCAAGGGGTCGTCAAAACCGATGAAGGGCTGCTGAAGGCTTTCGGCCGAAATGATAATTTCAGCGAGTTCGTTCGAATTCGGATAATAAAACTGGATGCCGCTTTGGGATGGAATCATGATGGAAGTTTCATCTCCCGTGGTATAGGGCTGCATAGCAAGCGGGTATCGCAGCCAGTAGGGGTCGGAATGATCGGTGTAGGTTGGAAGAGAGAGATCGGTACGGGAATTCTTTAAATGGTAGAGATCTGCGAAAGGATTTACTTCCCGAATTCTGAAACTGGCTGCCGGTAAATTATCGGAAAAATCATATAGTTCAAAGAGAGAAGGGGCGCCTGAATTACTGCGGTTATCGGGAGTGGTGTCAGGTCCGAAGCGGTTTTGATAGAGTTGGATGGTGTCGTTCTGTGCAATTACTGTAGCGTTGTTACCTTTCCACCAGAAATCGAATGCAGAGCCATTCACCTCGTTTTGAAACAGTCCCGCAGTGAGTGGTCGTCCGATATCCTGCGCACCGTCGGCCTCCTGAAGGTTAACTGCCCGCTGCCGGGGATTGTTGTTAATACCCTCTCGTCCCAATTTTTGCTGAATGACCGATTCATCGATATGCCAGATGAGAATGCCGCCGTTCAGTTCCCTGTCATCACCAGTTCCGTTCGTGTTGACACCCGAGATTCTTCCGCCTGGCAGAGAAAAATCGTAGTTGCTTACATCCACGATTACACCCGGTTCCAGCCGTTGATCAAAGCCGGGTTCCTGACGTGTGAACTCCGTATCACTATTTGTGAAAGTTTGGTCTACGTATAAACCGTCGGGCCTCCGAATTGTCAGGGTTACACCATTATTTTCGGGATCACGATGGCGGTTTTCCACTAAAAAATATTCACGGGATGAAATGGAGATTTTTGCAATGCTATTATTTTGTCTTAGAGAAGCCGCAGGCAGTGAAATGGGATGATCGGTTTTTGAACTTACTTCAAACGGCTCAGCCCACCCGAGATGAATTTTCTCCCACGCAGAGAGTTCCGGGGGGAACAACCCGTTATATGAAAATATTCCGGCCCCATCCATCAAGCCAAACCGGCCGATACCCGATTCACCGGTTTCTGTATTAAAAAGGTCGGGCAGGCCGAGGTGACTGCCTATCTGCGCGGTAATCATACCGTTCATTGATAGCGGCAGTACAAATGGATTTCCGGCGATATCTTCCCCCAAACGGGAGAGCGTTCTTGGTAAAATGAGTGTATTGTTTACGAGCAGATTTCTGTCGTCAATCTCAAATCCTGAGAACGAGGGATCTCCGAGCAGATTCCGTAATGCCTGCAGACTGAGGTACACTGAAGGTATGTCTTGCGGTGTTCGGTCGAGTGTTGTGCCGGTCAATTGAATATCCCGGCCAATACCTGCATGAAAAATAACGAAAGCGATGTTTTCGTGACTGCTTAGTGAGACAGGTAAATTTCCATTCTGCTGCACTTGTTCCCATACATCTTTTGCAAGTTCAGCAAGGGGTGACAATTCGGGATCTTCACCGATGGGAGAATAATGCGCCATTTCGTGATCGAGTGTGTATACTTCCGATAGCACATGGTACTGTACTGACAGCCGCCCCCCGGAGAGTTCTTCGAAGTAGTTCCTGGCAAATTCAAGATGAGCTTCGAAATATCCGCGATCGTGTGGAAGGGCGTCAATCGGGGTCCCGGGATCTTCGAGATACGGCACGCTGCCAGGCCCAAACGTACCGTTGCCGGATGTAAACCGGTTGGTGTCAGGTTGAAACTCAACCATCACGGCAAGGATCTTAAGTTGTCCCTGAACCGGTTCGTTAGAAGATGAAACAACAAAAGCAGCATCATTTAGATTTTGAAAGCTGTTGTAATAACCCTGAGCAGATAGATGCCCTGTATTAGCCAGACATAAAAAAAGCAGTGATAGAAAAATCATACCACTGCTCTTTTGAACCCTATATGTCATTCAATACTCTTATCTGAAATTGATCAATACGCTGAGTCTGATGGTATTTGCAAGCGGATGATCATCTTCAAGGGTATAGAGATAGCTGAAGTCTACACCGAAAATATTATAGCGTAGTCCGGCACCAAGTGTGATGAATTCTCTGTTTCCATTTTCAGGATGCTCATAGTAATAACCGGAACGGAGTGCAAATAGATTATCGTACCAGTATTCCAGGCCGAACCCGAACATCAACTGCTGGGCAAGACCCACTTCAACCATTTCAGTTCCGTTATGCCGCTCGAATGAACCCCAGGAGTTAAAGAGTGCTTCCACCACACCCATTCGTTCATATTCCGGATCGTCAGTGTCTGGACTGACACGTTCATTACGTGCCATGATTTTAGAGACATCGTTTGAAAGTGTTATGGTATTCAGCCCGTTTCCATCAAGTTCCATTGTATAGGCCCATCCGGCACGAAGAACTGTGGGAAGCGGATCCTTCTGTGCTTTATCAGTATATTGGATGCCAGGGCCGATATTAGAGAGGTTAAATCCGATATTTAAATTAGCCTGACGATTAGCAACAGTAAAAGGATTGGTTTTATATAGTGCGGCAAGATCCACTCCGATGCTTGATCCGGGATTAATGCTTTGTCCGCCCACTTCCCCGTCAGCCAGAGAACTGTAAATATATCGAAGGCCGGTACCTACTGAAAAATTATCTGAAATTCTGAATCCATAAGAAAGTCCTGTTGAAATTTCAAAGCTGTTGAAGCGCCCTAATTCAAGTCCAGTTTCATCGGTCCGGATCTGTTCTCCAAGATTTAAAAAAGTTACATGCCCGCCAATGGTTCCGATTCCTTCAATATAATATGTACCAACAAGGTAATCGTAAAAAAGGTCGGCATTAAATGCCGGGAGCCAGTTTGCATGTGTTAAGTTGATCTGGCTTTGATTCTGAAAGGCAAGGCCAGCAGGATTCCAAAAAATTGCTGCTGCATTATCGGCAATTGCAACTCCAGTATTTCCCATACCTGTTGAACGTGAATCAGGTTCAATTTGTAAAAAGGGAACAGCAGTAATTCCAACCTGAGCCTGAACGGCGCTGAATGGAAGAATCGCGACTATTAACAGAGCGTAGAGGGTTTTTTTCATGATAGATGAAGCTATTTAAAATAAAGGTAGAAAAACACCGCTTAAAATATAATTAAAATAACTTAAGTTAAGCATTTAATATTGTTTCACCGACGTTATTAATAGTTTTTTGTCTGCCGACAAAGAGTTTAGTCTTTAGGTCAATATTTCAGGCAAAAAACAGTCAATGATAGTAAATCAGTACCTGTGAAACCGTAGCCTTTTTCTATACGCGTGTTTTTTTTGAAATGAACTGTATTAATCAATTATACCCTTTAATAAAGCAATATGATACATTCACCAGTAAAAAAAGTCAAGAGCAGATGATCAGGGTTTTCTGCAACAATTGGTTCAACAGTTATTTATATGTAATTAAATCAGGTATTTTAGCTTACGATAAGCAGAAATAAATTCCATGTTGTTTGTGGGCTAAGTAAGAGATCTCCACACAGATGTTATCTTGACGACTACAGAATAATTTTTGAATATAATGACGATGTAAATGAATATTGCTCATTGAAAGCTCTCGACTTCTCACAGGGTTCATGAATTCGAGAAAAGAAAAGATCAGAATAAATAAAGTATTTGACTTCGCCCCATCGTGTACATTGGATGAACCGAAAAGGCGAAGTCGAGGTAAGATTTTATATGGAAATACGCATTCCACCCATTAACGTTCTCGGAAGTCCGGGCCGCACGCCGGCAGGCCGGTCCGAAACGATGTATGTTTCATCAAGCAGGTTTCTTACATTGATAAAAGCTGTGAAATTAGATGTGACCTGGTAATCTGAGCTGAAATCGAGCAAAAAGTAACTATCAGTACTCAGGTGATTTTCGATTGGACCGCTGCCTGCTTCAGTTCTTATTTGCGGAGAGTAGACTGAGTTGAGGTATGCAGAAAAGTCTTTGTACGCAAATCCGAGGCTTGCATTGAGCTGATGTCGCGGAATAAAAGGAATCTCATAACCGCTGGATACAGTGCCCCATGGCCCGAAGTTGCTTTCAAAATCTGACTGAAATGTGGCATTTGTGTAGGTATAATTCAGATTGAACGGCAGTGAGTATGAGTTCGTACCGATGAAATCTGTCAGGTCTATTTCGGTTAAAAACTCGATACCAAACACGCGAACTTCACCTGCATTAAATTGAGCTGTTGTACCACCTCCACCGCCGGCCGCAAGGTCTGAACCAAGCAGGTTGCTGTAATCATTGTAGAAACCGATCAATTCTGTCTTGAGGAGGCCATTAGCATAGCGGAATCCAAGCTCGTAATTTATGCTCTGTTCCGAGCGGGTATCGCTGGAGGAACCGGGACTGGGAGGAGAAAATCCTCGGTGGATACCGGAAATGATCGTAAAACTATCAGCAACCTGATAGGTGATGCCAATACCCGGCACAAATTCGTTGATAGTGTATTCATTCTCAGAGAGATGGCTGCCCGCTCTGTCCAGGTCATCACTGCCATAATTTCGGTTAGAGAACCGGATATTTTCAAATCTGATTCCCGGAGAGAATGTCCACTGGCTGTAATTAATTTTATTTTGAAGGAAGAACGATAAAGCTGTTGCCGAACCGACGCGGTTTGCCTGAGTTCCGGGAACTCCCTCACTGGTGCGAATCATAATGCCGTCCTGCATTCTGTAGCCATCTTCATACTGAAAACGGTCCTCTTCATCCTGGTGAAAACGTACTCCAAATTCTACCTGGTTGCCTGCAGAGCCCAGATCGAAATTGACACCCAATACAGACTGTACTCCGTGCGAAAAGTATTCACGGCTATTATTTCGGACATTCAGAGCGTTTTCAGGACTGTTTTCACCTCTCAGATAACCCAATTCTGTAGGAAAGGCATCAGGATTTCTCAGTATTTGGCTCAGATCACCAGTATTTACAGTGGGAACAGAGGTGTCCAGGTCATGAAGTTTGTACCAGGCCCGGGTCAGATCCTGTCGGTAGATAGTGGTTGTCAGATCAATATTATTGGAAAAAAGGGCAAAATGGCGCGCCGATACCTGAAATTGTTCTACATCAATCTGATCCACCTGAGAAGCTGCATAACGCCTGACCGGATTATTTGCAAAATCATCACGGGAGAGGCCGAGGTAGGTTTCATCAGAAAGCTGACTGTTGTAACCGGCTTTCAATTCAAGGCGCTGATAAACCGAGGCGTTATCGGATGAGCGAATCATAAATTTGCCCATAAAATCTCTCAAAACAAATCCTGTATCTCCGCCATTGTCGAGCTGTTTGAATCCATCGTCAGACATATGCAGTGCCTCGACCAGATATCCAATGCGTCCGGTTCGGTCGCCAAAATTGGCATAGAGTTTATTTGAACTGCGCTCGCCAACACTCAGTTCGGCACGTCCGCGCATTTCGGCAGGTATCGGTGTAGAGATCAGATTAATAGCACCGCCTGTGGTGTTTGGCCCGTATTTGATCTGTGATGAACCTTTCCGTACCTCCACCGAATTGATCCTGCTCATACTTGGAAAGTAGTAAGCCGCAGGGGCAGAATAGGGAGCAGGAGCTACCAGAACACCATCTTCCATCAGGTTTACTTTGGTACTGCGCTCAACCCCGGCACCACGAAGGCCGATGTTGGGGCGCAGGCCGTAGCCGTCTTCTTCCTGGATGTTGACTCCGCTAACACTGCGGAGTATGCGATTAATATCGGAGTAATTCTGTCTTTCGAGTTGCTCGGCACTTACATAACTTGCAGCACCCGGAACCGGATTCGCCCATACAGGAGCTCCCACAACGGTAATCCTGTCCAGAATGATTTTTTCAATAGTATCGGTAGTGTCGGTTCGTGCGGTAGTATCGTCTTGTGCAAATAATGCCGGGGTGATGAAATAGCAGGTAAGAAATAGAAAAGTGGTAGTTTTAAGTGTGAACGACATCGGGTTATTATTAAGGAATAAAAGGTGCTTATTTAGAATGAATCTAATTTAAAGTCATCTGTAATAGATGTCAAGGTTTATTTAGATTGATTCTATATAGAAAGGTGTTTGTTCATGAAAAGAAATTAATTTATTTAAATGTATGAAGATCAGTAAAGTAGCCATCGCAGGAAGCGGCATTACAGGATTATCCACAGCCTACAAGCTTAAAAATTTTGGTGTTGAAGTGGATGTTTTTGAAAAAAACAGTGAGCCGGGTGGTGCGATCAAAACCGTTTTGAACGGGGAGTGGATGACCGAGTACGGGCCGAATACTATTTTACTGAAAGACAAAATTGTTTCGGATTTTATCAGGGAACTCGGCCTTCATGTGGATAAGCAAGAAGCCAATAGTGATGCTGCAAATCGGTTTATTGTCCGGGATGGAATACTTGAACCGCTGCCCACTTCTTTCTTTGCCTTGATAGGAACATCCCTTTTCGATATTCAAGCCAAACTGAATGTTTTCAAAGAGCCGTTCATCTCCAAAAGCAGAAAT
>SLGL01000137.1 GCA_007123785.1 Balneolaceae bacterium | reverse complement strand
GATTATGGCACAATGAGCGTCATTGACCTTGAAGCAGAAGAAGTCATTGCACTGGTTGAAGCGGATCATGGTGCTGAAGGAATTGCCATATCGCCGGATGAATCGGAACTCTGGATTACTAACCGTTATGTCAATACCATCTCCATTGTTGACCTCGAAACATATGAAGTGATTGAAACACTGGATGGCGGCGAATTCCCAATTCGTGCAAACTTTACTCCCGATGGGAAGTATGTGCTGGCAGCCAATATGACTGGTGGGGATGTCTCAGTATTTAACGCAGAAGATCGAACAGAAACAAAACGCATTGATCTTGAACCAGATACTGATCAAAACGCACGCCCTGTGGGGATGCTGATTATTCCAGGAAACCGGATACTTGTTGCAGGCACCCAAACAGACCGGCTTTACATTATTGATCTGAATAGCTTTGAGATTATTGATCACATCCCAACAGGTGCCGAGCCCGATGGTATGGCATTTACTAATTAATGTAAACTCGTTATAAGAATTTGGGAAAAGAGCCTCCCCTCCTTCGTAGTAGAAAAAAGGAGGGGACTTTTTGGTTGCCATATTCATAAAACTGATATCAAACTTACGTTAATTAATGAATATGTTTATTTTAGCACGATTCTAATCAAAATAATTATTAGCCGGCCTGGAACCATTTAATATTTTCTATAACCCCATTTATTAACTCTGTTCTCGCTTCCATACTCGACCAGGTAATATGAGGAACCAGTACCAGTTTCTCTTTATTTTTAACCTTTAACAATGGATTATCAGAATCTATCGGTTCGGTTTCAAAGACATCCAGGGCCGCTCCGGCTATTTCACATTCGTCAATAGCACGCGCAAGGTCGGCTTCATTCACAATACCTCCCCTGCCTGTATTGATAAGATGTGCTTCCGGTTTCATCTGTCTAAGCTCGCTGTAGCCGATGAGACCTTCCGTATTTTTATTTAAAGGCGCGTGTATGGATACAATATGTGAGGTTTTAAGTAATTCATCCAGCTCAACTTTCATGTAAGGTTGATCGGTATTTCTGCCCGATGTAGAATAGTACACCACCTCTGCGCCGAATGCTGCCGCAATCTTTGCAACCTGTCGGCCAATACTTCCCAGTCCGATGATTCCAAACCTCTTACCGTTCAGCTCCCAGAACGGACGATCCAGGTTGGTGAAAATATCGCTTTTCGAATAGGCTCCGCTTTTTACAAAATCATCATAAAAAGGGATATTTTGAAGCAGATGCAGAATTAGAGCAAATGTACTTTGTGCCACACTTCGCGCAGCATAACCGGCCACATTTTTTACTGGAATTTCTGCTTTTTTTGCCGCATCCCGGTCAACATTGTTCATTCCTGTGGCAGCCACACAGATCAGTTTTAGTTTCTCTGCTTTCTTGATATGGCCAGCATCCAGCACTACTTTGTTAGTGATGATAATATCTGTATCTATTATTCTCTCTTCTGTCTGGTCCGGTGAAGTCGTTTGATGAAATGTTACATTTCTGAGGGACTTCAATTCATCACGGTTGGATACTTCGCCTACAGTTTTGGCATCGAGGAAAACAATATTCATATTTTTAAGTTTGATACAATTTCTGTTTGGCTCAAATATAGAAATTTTCCTGTTGTCTGTCGCTTATCCAATAGATACACAAAAGATAAACTCACATGCCTCGGTGAATAAATAGCGAAGCATTTGAGTAGTTTGATTTTAAAATAAAATGTCTGTTGAAGTCCGAGTTTAAGGATTTGGAAATCAAATTTATAGGCATCACTTTTACTGAAACTAATTACCCCCTTCCGGATGCTGCCAGGGGCTTCTGTATTCACGTTTTAACAGGGCTGATGCTTCAGGATTATTGTGGATCGTTTTCTGCTGATGATCCCATTCCACCACACTCCCGGTTTCATAAGAGATTGCCGCAAGCTGCACAGTTGCTGCCGATAAAAACGAATCACACACTTTACTGCTGATGCCGGATTCATCACGGCGTTTAACTGCATCAATAAACTCTTTCATATGAAGCTGCTGCATTCCGCCTTCAGTTGAAATCTGCATCTCTTTTTTGTGGTTTTCATCGCCGGTTTGCCAGGTAATGAACCGGTTGTCTGATACAAAAAGGCTGGCTTTATCACCGTGGTAAAAGATCCCGTTGTTGTAAACCGGATTCTCCTCCAATGAGCCCCACATTCTGTGTTGCCACACAACAGGAAGCGATCCAAACTGTATGGTTGCATTCAGGGTATCGGGAGTGGTGATCCGATCTTGCAGTGAATAGATGCCACCGGTTGCATGAATTCGGTTGGGAATTGAAAGTCCGAGCGTTCGACGAATAATATCGATATGATGGATTCCCCAATCAACCAAATGCCCATTACCATACTCTTTCTCCAGCCGCCAGTTAAAATGCCCAATGCTTGGCCGGTAGGATAATTTAGGAGCCGGTCCACACCACGCGTCCCAGTCCAGCGAATCGGGTGGATCTTGTATAGTGTTGTCGCCCGGATTGGCCCGATAATGAATCTGAGCCACTACTTTTCGAATCTCCCCGGCTTTTCCATCTTCTATAAACTGCTGGGCATATTTGAATGCAGCACTTTGTCTGCGCTGAAATCCGACAGCTACAATGTTACCTGCTTTTTCAGCTGCCTCAACCATCGCAAATCCCTCCATCGGATCGTAACACAGCGGTTTTTCAATAAAAATATCGAGGCCTTTTCCGCAGGCATCAATAAATTGAAGCGCATGCCAATGCGGAGGTGTAGCGATGAAAACAGCTTCAAGGCTATCCATCTCAAGCAGATCCTCATAGTTTGCAAAAGTTTGAGGCCGATTGCCCTGCAACTCTTCCAGCCGATTGGCGCTATTGCCCAGATGTTCCGATTCCACATCACAAACCGCCACGATTTCCACACCGCCAACATCCAAAGCTGCCTCGCTGATCACCATGCCATACCATCCAGCTCCGATTAATCCTACTTTCAGTTTTTCTTCATTCCTAAAAGGATGTAAATAAAAAGAGCCTGCCATACCTGCGGTTCCGAGTGCGGTTTTTTTCAGAAAGGTACGTCGTTTCATAATGGTGAAATTTTATGTTGATGTTTTTTAGCCAGAAAAGATCTGACTTATTAAGAATTAAGAAAAAGCTGAAGTATGATGGTTAATTGGCTCCCCCATACGGCCACCAGGGATTTCTGTAATATGGGGATTCAACTACAACTTCACGGCCACCTTTTACATACGTGAGTCTCGCTTTTATCCAGTG
>SLGL01000411.1 GCA_007123785.1 Balneolaceae bacterium | reverse complement strand
GTTCCGATGTAGTCGTGACCAAGCCTGAGAGCTTCCTCACGGCTGAACTGAATGACATCACGAACTTTACTTGAAAAATTACCCTCCATAACGGGACCTTAAAGATTTGTCGTTTTTAAATTACTTCTGCTAAAACGAGTGAGGTACTTGTTTAGTTCATTCTTCTACGAAAGTAGTGTGGTATAAATGTAAATGCAAACACTTATACAAGAATATAACTCTTTGGAGAGAACCGGTGCAGTAAAATTTTTAAAACAGAGGTTTGCCGGTCATTTCTGCAGGTTGTTGCAGGCCAAGCATTTTCAGTAGAGTTGGGGCTACATCGGCGAGGATGCCGTCATGAAGTTTGCCTTCTCTGTCACTTACCAGCACAACGGGCACCAGTGCAGAGGTGTGTGCTGTGTGCGCACTGCCATCGGGCTGGACCATAATATCGGCATTTCCGTGATCGGCAATAATCAGTACTTCGTAGTTGTTCTCTCTTGCGGATTCAACCACTCTCTTTAGTTCGTGATCTACGGTTTCCACGGCCTTTACAGCTGCTTCCATTACGCCGGTGTGGCCCACCATATCGGGATTGGCGTAATTCATAATCACAAGGTCGTAATCCCCTGAGAGATTTTTTACGACCATATCGGTTACTTCTGCTGCACTCATTTCGGGTTTCAGATCGTAGGTAGCCACTTTGGGGCTGGGCACCATGATGCGGTCTTCATTCTCATTCGGGGTTTCCTCACCGCCGTTAAAGAAATAGGTTACGTGTGGATATTTTTCGGTTTCTGCCACGCGCAGCTGTTTCAGTCCCTTCGAGCTTGCAAATTCCCCAAGGGTGTTACTCATGCGAACCGGAGGAAAGGCCACACGGACAAATGATTCGAACGTTTCGTCATACGCTGTAAATGTGACGTAGTGTAGATCAAGCTCTTCCAGTTCAAACGGAATATCATCTTTCTGAAAAAATGCCTTTGTGATCTGCCGGGCACGGTCGCCCCGAATATTGTAAAAAACAACCACATCGCCTTTTTGAATACGGCTGTTTTGTGCTGTTTTTACCAGGTGAGGTTTCAGAAATTCATCAGTAACCCCTTCTTCGTAACTTTTTTCAAAAACCTGCGCGGCATTCTCAACTTCGGTTCCCTCTCCCCGGATAAGCAGGTTATAAGCCTGTTGGGTTCGTTCCCAGCGTTTGTCCCGGTCCATCGCATAATAGCGGCCCACAACCGATGCCATTGTTCCGGTTCCGATTTCGCGAGCCTGCTCTTCAAACTCTTTCAGGTATTGGATGCCTCCGTTCGGGGAAGTGTCCCTCCCGTCGGTAAAGGCGTGGATAAATGTATTCTCAATCTCATTCTGTTTTGCCATTTTCATCAAGGCAAACAGGTGGTTGTTGTGGCTGTGCACCCCTCCGTCTGAAAAAAGGCCCATAAAGTGAATTCGTCCCTTCTGGCGGGCTTTCTCAAACGCTTCGGTCAGCACTTCGTTTTTGTAAAATTCTCCTTCACGGATCGATTTATTGATACGCGACAGCTCCTGCCAGACTATACGGCCTGCGCCGATATTCAGGTGTCCCACTTCGGAATTTCCGAACTGGCCTTCCGGCAGGCCTACATCTTCGCCGCTGGCTGAGAGTGTTGCATGAGGACAGGTTGACAGGAGAGAGTTATAATATGGTTTATCGGCTTTATCAACGGCACTAACCTCCGGGTTATCCGCAATTCCGAAACCATCTACAATTACAAGCAGTGCTTTAGACAAGATTTCAGAGATTGTTTACGAAGAGCGTCAATTGAGATTTTTTTCTGGCACCCGTTTTGGGGTGGATGATTTTCTTGGTGGAGAGCCTGTCGATAAAACTGACGGCCTCTTTCAGATGCTTTTCAGCGGTCTCTTTATCATTTGCAGTCTGAACCTTTTTGATGAGGGTTCTCAATTTAGAACGCCTGGCCCGGTTATGTTCTCTGCGCTTTGCATTTTGGCGCAGACGCTTTATAGCAGATTTATGCTGTGGCATAATGTTTGTTTATTTCAGTTAAATACTCATTATCTTTTACAGAACCGTAAAATTAAGGCTTCTGAATTCAACTTACAAGAACTGATTGAATCTTACCCTTAAAAAATTTATTTTAACCGTTCTCTTGATATGATTATTGTAATTGACGGGCCGGCCGGATCCGGTAAAAGTTCATCTGCCAGAGCAATCGCCAATCGTTTGAATATTCAGTTCCTCGATTCAGGTGCATTGTACAGGGCAGTTACCTGGCACTGGGTTCAAAGCCAAAAGCCCGAATTCGAGACGTTCTTTAAAATTTTGCCGGAAACTGAGTTGCAAACCGAATACAGAGATCAAACTTTTTTTGTTTCGGTAAACAATAAAGATATAACTGCGGAAATCCGCAAGCATAACGTTGCAAAACATGTCAGCAAAATTGCTTCACACCCCAAAATCAGGGAATTTGTGAACAATTATATGCGCGAACTTGTTAAGGAAGATGTTTATGTTGCAGATGGACGTGATTTGGGTACAGCGGTTTTCCCGGATGCAGAGCTGAAGTTTTATATGGAAGCTTCCATCAAAGAGCGGGCAAAGCGACGCTTTAAAGAGTTGCAGCAGTCCGATCCCGGGGTTACTCTTCAGCAAGTGAAAGAAAACCTGGAGCAGCGCGACCATTCAGATCAGACAAGGGCAGCCGATCCGCTTAAAAAAGCAGACGATGCCATTGTGATTGATACGACCGGCAAAACATTCGAGGAACAGATCGAAGAAATGATCAAAATCATTGAAGAGCAATTAAAATTGAAACATTAACTTAAATCCTGCATTCCGAAAGTCGGGGTGTGGTTGTATTTAACAGGTAACCTAAATGACTGAAGAACTAAAAAAAGAAAATCTAAACGAAGACACTGAAACAACTGTAGCTGAAAAAGAATCGGCTAAAAAAACGGATGCTGACGTTGAAGTTGAAACAGGAGAAGAGAAAGAAGTTGCAGCAGCAAAAGAAGAAGAAGCAGCCGGGGAAGATGTAGAGAATGAAGTGGCTGCAGAAGCTGCAGGACAGGAAGAGAGCGACAAAGAAGAAGTAGTGGCAGCAGAGGTGCACGTGCCCACATTTTCGGGCGAGGTAGAGGGAGAAACCTACACTTTTGACCAATTGCAGGCTGCATCGGATGATTATACAGATGATGAGTTCCATCAGCTCGCAGGGATGTACGAAAACACCCTCAGCAAAATTGAAGAAAAAGAAATTGTTACCGGTATTGTCGTATCAGTAGATGAAAAAT
>SLGL01000155.1 GCA_007123785.1 Balneolaceae bacterium | reverse complement strand
TACCTTCGCGATTTTGTGCGGGTGGCCGCCGGGGAAAAAATACCCATTGATGTGCCCTATCGTAATCTGAGTAAAGAAGCAAAACGAATTTTGTGGTACGGGAAAGGCGGTTATACAGGAATCCACGGATTTTTTGAGGATGTAAAAAGCCAGTTTTACAAAGTACACATGCGAGTACTCTATTCGCGCTATCGCGGATACAGCCGCTGCCCGGAATGCGAAGGATATCGTGCCCGTAAAGATGCATTGTATGTGAAAGTTGGAGGTCTGCACATCGGAGAAGTTACCGAGATGACTATTGGTCATGCACGAGCTTTTTTTGATGAGCTTAAAGTAACTGAGTTTGAAAAGTCGGTGGCTGGGCAAATTTTGTTTGAGATTCGCAAACGCCTTAAATATCTGGATGAGGTTGGTCTCGATTATCTCACGCTCGACCGCCTCACGAACACCCTCAGTGGCGGAGAATCGCAGCGCATCAGCCTGGCGAACTCTCTGGGCAGCTCTCTCATTGGCAGCTTGTATGTTCTGGATGAGCCGACTATTGGCCTGCATCCCCGCGATAACGACCGGCTTATCAATATCCTGAAATCACTGCGTGATATTGGCAACACGGTACTGGTGGTTGAACACGATCCCGAAATGATCAAGGCAGCAGATAACATTATCGATATTGGCCCTTTTGCGGGGACTCACGGCGGCGAAGTGGTTTTTGCAGGCCCGTACGATGAGCTGATCCGGTCAAACACTCTTACAGGAAAATATATCAGCGGCAGGAAAGAGATAGCTGTTCCCGGAAAAAGGCGGAAAGGAAACGGCAAGTCGCTTTTGGTAGAAGGCGCTTCGGAGCACAATCTCAAAAACATCGATGTAGAATTTCCACTCGGAAAACTCGTGTGTGTTACGGGTGTATCCGGATCGGGCAAATCAACACTGGTGCACGATACACTATTTGGAGCAATTCAGAAAAAGCTGGGTACCTGGAAAGAGAAGGTGGGCCGGAATCGCGGTGTGAGCGGTATCCGGTATATTGAAGCCGTGGAGATGGTTGACCAAAGCCCGATCGGTCGCTCCACACGATCTAATCCAGCTACTTACACGAAAGCCTTTGACGGCATACGTGACCTGTTTGCGAAAACACGGCAGTCTAAAATTATGGGCTACACACCCGGTCATTTCTCATTTAATGTACCAGGAGGGCGGTGTGAGGCGTGTCAGGGAGAAGGTGTTCAGAAAATTGAAATGCAGTTTATGGCTGATATCGAACTGGTTTGCGAGGAGTGTGGCGGCACCCGGTTCAGAAAAGATATACTCCAGATTAAATATCGCGGGCAGAATATACACGACGTACTGGAGATGAACATAAGCGACGCAATTGAGTTTTTTGTGGATGAAAATTCCATCACCAACAAACTTCAGCCGATGGAAGATGTGGGGCTGGGCTACCTTCGGCTGGGACAAAGTGCCACAACACTGTCGGGCGGGGAGGCTCAGCGTGTGAAACTGGCCAAGTTTTTATCGAAGACCAATACTGAAAAAACGCTCTATTTTTTTGATGAACCAACCACTGGCCTCCATTTTGAGGATATTTCCAAATTACTGAAATCGTTTAACGAACTGGTGGACAACGGCCATTCGGTCATTATTATCGAGCACAACCTGGATGTGATCAAAGCGGCCGACTGGATTATTGATATAGGTCCTGAGGGCGGCTTTGGCGGGGGGCAAATTGTAGGCACCGGAACTCCAGAGGAGATTGCCGCCATTGAAGAGAGTCATACCGGCCGGTTTTTGAAAGAGATTTTTGACTAAATGTAAGTGCAATGTCTGATCTTGGAAACTCTCATAAAGGCTGTCATGGGCTGGAATAGTACTCATTTTTTATCTGAAGTCGTGAAAAACTTTAAGTTGAGAAGATATTTTGAGATTATGCAAAATCAGAATAAGACTGAAATATCTGGTAAAAAATGCAGATATTGACCCAACTGGAAACCGGATCATTTTGTGAATCTATTTATTGATATGAGGATTTTTAAAATCATCGTCCTGACGGCTTTTCTTGGTTTTTGTTCGGGATTACCTGCGCTATATGCACAAGCTCAGCTTGAGCGTATTTCTATTGCTGAACGGGCCGATGGATTGGGATATGTGGTACGATTTCATTTATCAGAGATGGTAGGTGCGTATAATTTGTCCCAGCCAGAAACGGATTTGGTTCAGATAGAGCTGCGTTCACCGGCTCTCAGGACTATTGACACGGTTCCGATTACCAATACCGATTTTGTAATCGATTTTAACCTTACGACCCGTCCAAATACCATTCGGGCTAAGATTCGTCTTGCGGAAGGTGTCTATTTAAAATCCAGTGCCTATCCTGATGTGAATGGCCGGGATCTGTTGCTATCTCTTGAGTATGCGGACAGGTCTGAAGTTGAAGCAATAGCAGCAGAATCTGTATCGCTTTTTCCGTTTGACCAACAACCGGAAGAAGCAGTAGCCGCGCGCCCGGCAGATGAACCGATTCAGATTGAAGAAATTGCACCTGAACAGCCGCAGCAGCCGGTAGTATCAGCCGATCGGGATATAAACGTTTCAATCGGATTTATGACTGGTTTGAGTTTGGCTGCGGTTTCCAGTAACACATTTTCTAAAGATTTCAGAGAAGGTATTGCTATTGGAATGGCATTTGATATTCGGCTCCCGTACGAGTTACCCTATACAATTCAACCCGGTATTGAAACCGGTGTTTATTACGCTCAAAAAGGCTTTGTAAATCCAAGGCCCGATTTTTTAAATGCCGAAACTGTTGAATTCGATTATATTGAGATTCCGGTAATGGGTAAATTCAGCTATGAGGTTATGGACTTTATTTCACCTTATTTACTCATCGGGCCATTCGCAGGTTTTATGATTAATGCAGAAAGAGTCGGGTCGGATGGCAGCAGAAATGATCTCGACGATCAAACCAACAATATGATTCTTGGCGGGCTGGCTGGAGCAGGTGTGGATGTGAAAGTAATGAATACAATTCTTAGCGCACAGATCAGAGGATCAATGGATTTCTCGAATGTTTTTAATAACGAGTTTAATAATGATCAGATAGGCCATTTTAAGAACCGTTATTTATCTGTTCTGATTGGGGTTCGGTTTTAGATTAAAAATCCTGTTAATTCAAAAGATTGAACAGACTATTCAAGGCTGATTTCGATTAACTATCGGACGCATAAACAGTTAAATACAGGAAAATTAACTGTAAAAAATGTTTGCCGGAATGAGCAGCAGAT
>SLGL01000193.1 GCA_007123785.1 Balneolaceae bacterium | reverse complement strand
ATAAAAAAATGCAGAGTGTATTTGCGGCGAAATTTGTCCCTCAGCTGCGTTGAAGCTAAAATGACGTGCTCAACGTACTCAGGTACGTTTCCGCTGCCATGTCAGCTTCGCCTTGCTGAGATAAAAATTTCTTGGTGAGAAATCCGGGTTAGCCTGCAATCAAACAAAGAGCCGCTCATCAAATGCAACCAAATTAAATTCCCGGTAAGATATATGATGAAAATCCGGATGGTGTGGATTGATTACAAAATTAAATTCCACCGGCACCACCACGCTTGGGACCTGCATCACGAGACTTTTTCTGCCTGAGATCCATTTATCCCCGAACTGCTGGGAAGTTTGTCCGTGTGGAACCTGATTCCAGTCCGCTGGAAAATCTTTCGGATCAGGTTTGAAAATCAGTTCTTCGGCAAGATCAGCATAAAAGAAGATACAATTTTTGAAATAGTCCCGGTCGTTGTTCTGTACAAATATTTCCAGTATTGTCAGGGACAGACTTCCTGAAGTGTAAACCAACGGAATTCCTTCACTGTTGAAACGCCCCCCAAAAAGCTTTGCACCTTCTCCTGTAAAAGCCGAATCTTTGTAATCCCGGTGTGTGATCCGCCATACTCTCCTGCTCATGATTTTTGAGTTAAACCGTAATTCCGTGTCTTATCTGGTGGAGCGTTCGTTCCACCAGACGAGCGCCGGGTTCGGTTTTCACCAGCTCGATGGGTGTTTTGTTTCCGAGAGCAAAATTGGGTTGTTTGAACCAAACAGATGCTTTTTCCATAGATCCGAAAATTTCTGAAGCAAGATCGGTGAGGCGTGCTATGCGAAAACTTCGCTCGGATTCATCGGCAGGGAGAATGGCCTCTTTCTTTCGGCGATCAAGGGTTCTGGGAGAGATCAAAAGAAGTTCTGAAAGATCTTTGTTTGAAATTCCGAGGCGATCCTGGATAATTGACAAAATATCGGTTGCAAGACCGCTGCTGATTTTTGCAGATGCTTTCGGAAGATCCCAAGCGATATACGGCTCCTCTGCACGGCTTTCTTTTTTCTCTTGCTTGCGATCCGTGTATTTGATTTGGGTTTTTTGAGATTTCATATCTGCGCCATTTTACTTAATAAGTAACGCAATTTTACGCATTTTTATTAAGGTTTTCAAGTTTCACCGATATAGAAGACTTTATCATTTTTTGCTCAAACGAAACGCTTGCTGGTAACTGGTTCAGGAATCGTTACTATGGCTGCAAAACGTCAGTGCAATTCGTCTTCCGCATTTCACTGTCAGTTTATCAGGCATCAGATCAACGTTCGTCTGTAATACCAACTCTTCTCCTCAAAATCCACAAACATTCCTGCCCAACCTCATTTTAGCCCTGGTTATCCGGAACATACACGTCAATCTTAGGTTTTAACAAACTAAACTGACGTTATTGAATCAGCTTTTTCAACATTTTGATTATCCGTACCTTTAAGCGGGTTTTAACCGAATGACCAACTATATAATTATAATGAGGAGTTCAGCAACGATTCCCGCTTTTCATCAAACGATTCCTGTTGACCAGGTCGGTGTTGAAGAACGTGTGGCAAGACTCAACAAAAGAAGCATCAAAAAAGAGTCAAAGCTTCAGGGCCTGAAACTGGCCCTCAGTATGATCGACCATACAACTCTTGAGGGTAAAGATTCCGATGGAAAAGTGATTCAGTTATGCAGTAAAGCAAGAACTCCATACTCCCCAATGCCGCATCTGCCAGCAGTTGCTGCTGTTTGTGTCTATCCAAACCGGGTGGCCACTGCAAAAAAAGCATTACGAGGGACCTCCGTCAAAGTAGCGAGTGTGGCGACAGCATTTCCTGGCGGTATGGCAAGGCTAAAAGACAAACTCGAAGATACCCGCTATGCTATGGAACAGGGAGCAGATGAGATTGATATGGTCATTTCACGCGGAGAATTCCTGCAAGGAAATTACAGCTATGTGTTTGATGAGATTGCCGCCGTCAAAGAAGCCTGCGGAGAAGCTCACCTCAAAGTAATACTCGAAACAGGCGAACTGGAAACGTATGAAAATGTGCGAAAAGCCAGTGACATTGCCATGTATGCCGGGGCTGATTTTATAAAAACATCCACCGGAAAAATACAGCCTGCCGCCACTCAGCCCGTTACGATGGTCATGCTGGAGGCTATCCGCGATTTTTACCGTCACACCGGCCAGATGGTGGGAATGAAACCCGCCGGAAGTATCCGAAAAGCCAAAGAAGCCTTGCAATATCTTGTTTTGGTAAAAGAAACCCTCGGGGCAGCCTGGCTTACACCAGATCGCTTCCGGTTCGGGGCCAGCTCACTCACCAACGATTTACTCATGCAGATTGTAAAGCAGGAAACGGGTGTGTATCAAAGCATCAACTATTTTTCAAACGATTGATTTTATGTCTGAACAAACCCGGGAACAATCCACCGATGAATCCGCGAACGGTTTTCCCAAACCAACTTCACCCAATGCCGATCTGAAACTCGATTTCGCTTCATTCTGGGAATACAGCGAGGCTCCCGAGAGCAGCGAACATGTGGAGATTGCCGGACGATACGATCATTTTATTAACGGCGAATTTGTGAAACCGGCAAAAGGCCGCTACCTGAAATCGGTCAATCCGGCCACAGAAGAGGTCTTGACAGAATTTGCCGAAGGAACTTCCGAAGATGTGGACAAAGCCGTGAAAGCAGCCCGAAAAGCGTACGAAAAAGTCTGGTCGAGACTTCCCGGCAAAGAGCGTGGTAAATATGTTTACCGTCTTGCGCGGATGATTCAGGAGCATTCGAGGGAACTGGCCATCACCGAATCGCTGGACGGTGGGAAGCCAATTCGTGAATCGCGTGATGTGGATGTTCCGCTGGCAGCCGCTCACTTTTTTTACTACGCAGGATGGGCCGATAAACTTGCGTACGCCTTTCCCGCCAGAACACCGAGATCGATTGGGGTTTGCGGACAGATCATCCCCTGGAATTTTCCGCTGCTGATGCTTGCCTGGAAAATTGCACCGGCCCTCGCCACGGGAAACACCGTTGTGCTCAAGCCGGCTGAAACCACTCTGGTTACCGCCCTGAAATTTGCCGAAATATGCCGGGATGCCGGCCTGCCTGATGGTGTAGTAAACATCGTCACAGGAGCCGGACAAACCGGAGCCGAAATTGTTAATCATCCGGATGTGGATAAAATTGCTTTTACCGGTTCAACCGAAGTGGGAAAAATCATTCAGAAATCTCTCGCCGGATCGGATAAAAAATATACCCTCGAACTT
>SLGL01000337.1 GCA_007123785.1 Balneolaceae bacterium | reverse complement strand
TCTAATCAGAGACGTTTCAGATTTAGGTGTATTTTTAGTCGTACATACAGTCGTAAAAATCTATTTTTGAGTTCACAATGTTTCCGTTTATTATCCATTGCATGTAATGCAAAATTTATTTGTATTACGGAGTAACATCCCTGACAAATTGTATATGCAAAATATTAAATAACCTATGGAAAAAGTTCGTTTCGGAGTTTTGAGCACCGCAAAAATCGCCCGCGAAAAAGTAATTCCTGCAATGCAGAAATCATCATTTTGTGAAGTAACGGCAATCGCTTCAAGGAACGAGAATAGAGCCAGGGAAGTGGCAGAACAGCTCTCTGTTCCAAATATTCACAGCACTTACGAAGAACTTTTGGCCGATCCGGAAATTGACGCGATTTACAATCCAATGCCCAATCACTTGCATGTACAATGGTCAATAAAAGCACTGATGGCAGGAAAACATGTTTTATGTGAAAAGCCGGTCGGACTGAACGCAGATGATGCCCGAAGACTGCTGGATGCTTCACGACAGTTTCCGGAGTTGAAAGTGATGGAAGCGTTTATGTATCGCCACCATCCCCGTTGGAAACGTGCAGCGGAGTTGGCTCATTCCGGTAAACTTGGAGAAATCAAAGCGGTTCACTCCTTTTTCTCTTATTACAACGACGATCCGCAAAACTACCGGAACAGTGCAGAAATGGGCGGCGGCGGACTTATGGATATCGGCTGCTACTCTGTTTCAGTAGCCCGTTTGATTTTTGGACGCAAACCGGACTTCGTTACCGGTTTTATGGAATTGGATCCGGATTTCAAGGTCGATCGGCTTACTTCCGGTTTAATGACATTCGGAACCGGTACTTCGGTTTTTACCTGTGCAACACAGTGCCATAAAGATCAATATGTAAAAATTTATGGAACGAACGGAAAGCTGGAAATTGACTGGCCATTTAATCCTGACTTCACAAAAAAAACAGTATTGAAAGGGGAAATCGGAAATGAATTATTTATGGAAGAGTTCTCTCCATACGACCATTTCACGCTTCAGGGCGATGCGTTTGCAAGATCTGTTTTAGACAGTACTCCTGTACCCATTTCACTCGAAGACTCTATCGAAAATATGGAAGTGATTGATCGTATTCGAAATTGACAGGATTCACTTCACCTGCGAGTTAATAAATCAGGTGTTGTGTCTAAATAGGTGAGGTCAGTATTTTTGAGTTTTTCCATTTCATACAAGCTCTGGAGATGGTTCGTTTTTCGTTATTATGACCTATTTTCCGAGTACTTCATTTACAATCTCGATCGCTTCTTCCTGAATCTGTTTCAAATGATCGGTTCCATTAAAACTTTCGGTATAGATTTTGTAGATATCTTCCGTGCCCGAAGGACGTGCGGCAAACCAGCCGTTTTCCGTTTCCACTTTCAATCCACCAATGGGGGCATCGTTGCCGGGAGCGCGGGTCAGCTTTTTCAGGATCGGCTCTCCTGCAAGCGTGTCAGCAGTTACCTGCTCGGGTGAAAGGTTCCCAAGAATCTTTTTTTCATCCAGAGTGGCGGGTGCATCCAGCCGCTCATACACGGGGCTGCCAAATTTTTGTTCGAGAGCCACATAGTGCTCAGAGGGATCTTTTTCAGTTTTTGCGGTAATCTCGGCTGCCAGAAGGTTCAGGATGATTCCGTCCTTATCGGTTGACCATACTGTGCCGTCTTTTCTCAGGAAGGATGCCCCGGCGCTCTCTTCACCTCCAAACCCGTAGGAGCCATTAAGCAGGCCGTCTACAAACCATTTGAAACCCACCGGCACTTCGGCCAGATTGCGTCCGATGGAGCGGGCCACCCGGTCGATCATGCTGCTCGAAACCAGTGTTTTGCCAACAGCAGAATCTTTTCTCCAGCCGTTCCGGTTTTGAAAAAGATAATGGATCGCTACGGATAGGTAGTGATTGGGATTCATCAATCCGCTGCTGGTGACAATTCCGTGTCTGTCGAAATCGGTGTCGTTACCGAAGGCGATATCGAAGTTGTCTTTCAGTTCTATCAGGCTTGCCATAGCATGGGAAGAAGAACAATCCATTCTGATTTTACCATCTTTGTCTACCGTCATAAAACTAAAGGTTGGGTCTACTCTTGGATTTACCACTTCGAGATTGAGCCCGTATTTTTCAGCGATGGGCTCCCAGTAGGCGATGCCGGAACCGCCCATGGGATCGGCCCCGATTTTCAAGCCCGATTCACGGATGATCTCCAGGTCCACAACGTTGATCAGGTCATCGGTATATGGATGAAGATAGTCGTATGCCCGGATGGACGGTTTACGAAGTGCTTTTTCGTATGGAATGCGGTTGACCCCGGTCAGGCCTTTTTTCAGATATTGATTGGCGGTGTTTTCAATTTCTTTGGTTATTTCGGTTCCGGCCGGACCACCGTGCGTGGCGTTGTATTTAAACCCACCGTCCGATGGGGGATTGTGTGAAGGGGTAATGACCACTCCGTCCGCCCTGGGTTTTGAGTTCTCTTGGTTCCAGGTTAAAATCGCATGGGAAATAGCTGGTGTTGGCGTGTAGCCGAGCCCTTCCTGGTACCGCACTTCTAAATCGTTGGCAGCAAAAACTTCGAGGGCAGAAACCATTGCCGGTTCTGAAAGAGCGTGCGTGTCAATCCCTAAAAAAAGAGGCCCTTTGATTCCCTTTTTCTGCCGGTAATCCACTACAGCCTGGCTGATCGCCAGAATATGATCTTCGTTGAAGGTAAAATCGAGCGATGACCCGCGATGTCCGGATGTGCCAAACCGAATGGCATGGTGTTGATTCGCCGGATCGGGACTATTGCTGAAGTAGGATGTAATCAGTCTCGGAATATTTTCTAATATGGTGTAGGGAGCTTTTTTGCCTGCCAGTTCGTGATTCGCCAATGGTTTGCCTCCGTTTATCAGGTTGAGTGGTTAAAATAATGACCCTCGTTTAAAATGATTGTTATTGAAATAAATGGCAAGTAGCGATAAAACGAGAAAGAGGAGGTCAAGGGGAGATTTTCGACAGGCCTTTATATAATCAGCGAATTCGACAGACGAGAAAAGATTCGTCAGTCGATTAGAGTGCAAAAAAGTAAAAAGATTGTTAAGTCATCTGACGAGTTTTTCGAAAAAAGAACCCATTCAGTTGAATGGAAAAATCCCGGTTCGACTCGTCTGATGACTCTTGAACGCTTATACTGATGAAAAGGCACTCATCAACCGATCAAATAAAGAGCAAACAACTCACGTACTGATATGTGCCTTTATGTGCCTTTCATCCAATATCAAGGAATTACTCCAAGATCTTTTCCAATTTCCGAGAAGGCGTTTACAGCTTTGTCCAGATGCTCGCGTTCATGAATGGCGGAGAGCTGTACGCGGATTCGTGCCTGCCCCTTCGGTACCACCGGGAAATAAAATCCGATCACATAAATTCCTTTTTCCAGGAGTTTTTCGGCAAAATCCTGGGCCAGTTTGGCCTCATAGAGCATCACAGGCACGATGGGGTGAGTACCCGGTTTAATCTTGAACCCGGCTTCAGTCATCATTTTGCGGAAATAGGTTGTATTCGATTCCAGTTTATCGCGCAGTTCAGTGGTCTCGCTGAGCAGTTTGAGCACCTCGATGGATGCTCCTGCAATAGCCGGAGCCAGTGTATTTGAGAAAAGGTAGGGACGCGAACGCTGCCTTAAAATGTCCACAATTTCCTGATGGGCAGCTGTAAATCCGCCCGAAGCTCCGCCAAGAGCTTTGCCCAGCGTTCCGGTGATGATATCGACCCGTCCCATTACATCGTGATATTCATGAACACCGCGGCCTGTTTTGCCTACAAATCCCGTTGAGTGGCACTCATCTGACATCACCAGAGCATCGTACTTATCGGCGAGATCACATATTTTATCCATTTGTGCAATGGTCCCGTCCATAGAAAAAACTCCATCAGTAGCAATGATACGTATATGTGCATCCTGGGCTTCTTTCAGTTTCTCTTCAAGGTCAGCCATGTCATTATGTTTGTAAACATAGCGATCGGCCTTGCAGAGGCGAACACCATCAATAATGGAAGCATGATTTAACTGATCAGAAATAATGGCATCGCCCTTGCCAATGAGCGGTTCAAAAACACCCCCATTTGCATCAAATGCAGCGGCATAGAGAATGGAGTCATCCGTACCTAAAAATTCAGCAATTTTCTGCTCCAGTTCTTTGTGGATGGTTTGCGTTCCGCAGATAAACCTGACGGAAGACATCCCGTACCCGTACTCATCAATCGTTTTTTTGGCGGCTTCAATCACTTTTGGGTGGGAAGAGAGCCCCAGGTAATTGTTGGCGCAAAAATTAATGACTTCTTCACCCTTAGTGGTTTTGATGACAGCCCCTTGAGGCGTAGTGATGATGCGTTCTTCTTTGTAGAGCCCGTCTGCCTTGATTTGATTGAGTTCCTTTTGGAGATCTTTTTTAAGATTGGTGTACATATAGAAATGTGAAATTCTGGATTAATGGATTTTCTATTCGGCCTGAAATTACGAAAAATACGGTGAATAATGTGCCGCAGCTTTTACATTTCGCTACTAAAACAACCTGCCAGAGTTTGAGCGGAGCGCTCATTTTTTGAACACGCAGTGAATTCCTGGCAGTGTTGTGGGTATGGTTGCCTTTAAGTCATTTTAAGGCAGTGCCCCGCGACTCTTGCTGCATAGCCCGCATTTCTCACACTGAAATTATTTGAAAACGATATGCACCTAATTGTTATCAACTTATAATTCAATATAAACTTTTTTTAAAAAACACCCTGTCAAACGCTGCGAAATTTAGCTGTGAGCTGCGTTGTCCCAAAAATGGTTTGCTCAACGTACTCTGGTACGTTTCCGCCACCATTTTCTCCCGACCGCCGTCGGGATTGCCACAGCTAAATTTCTTGGTGAGAAATGCGGGATAGCGATCCCACGGGACAGGAACCCGGAAAAGTACCGGCCACTCTGCCAAGTCTCTTTAAACTAATTTCAAACCTCTAAATTTTGTTAATTTACCCCTTCACCATTGTGGCGCTAAGGTAATTCCAGTGTTCTTCACTCATAGTGTGGTCGGGGAAAATGGTGATTCCTGCCGCGCCGTTTTCCATCGCGTATTCGTAGGCCTGGGAAACTTCAATGGCAGTCATCTCAGGAACATATAATCCGCAGTAGAGTGCCGTGGTTGCAGGCATTTCGCGGCGGCATTCAGCCACTGCATCACCCACCCAGCTTATCGGTTTGTGGTAGAAATGGTTGTAAATCATCGGGAAGAAGGCGTCGAGATTCCAGTCGGGCCAGTTTTGACGCACCAGGGAACGGGCAATATCCGGTGTGGGAAAAACGGCTGCAGTAACCTTTTTGCCCCGGTTACGCACACTAACGGCAATTTGGTTCACAAGATGTGTGACCTGATTATATCTGAACCGGTTCCAGGCTTCATGATCTTCAGGCTTTTCAAGATCCATCGGGTCTTCACCGTGCAGATCCCGGAATTTACTCCGGCAGGCATCGCAGTAGCAGTAGTCGTACTCGGGATATTCACGATCCTGAACAATATCATAGGTAGGCTGTAGCTGGATGGGCAAAATCACATCGGGGTAGCGGATATAGTCGAGGTGAATGCTTTTTATTTCCGGTAATTCCATGATCTGATCAATCCGGTTCATCAGATACTCTTTGGCCTCAGGCCGTGTGGGACAGAGCCATTTGTAGTAGCCTACATAGGCGGGTTTATCGATCGAAGAGTCACCGTTACGATTCACCATAAAAAGTTCGGGATGATTTTCGATAAGGTAATTATCACTGCCACGCTGAAGAGTAATAAACCAGGCGTGTACATCCAGGTCAAACTCTCCGGCCATGCGGACCCAGTATTCATAATTCCCCGATGGGAGAATACCATTCAAGCCGGCCCGTTTTATTTTTTCAAGCCGGCGCCGGGCTTCATCATCATCATCGGTATGGCTGGAGATCCAGGTGTAGTCGCGGGAGTTCCAGCGCCGTCCCTGTGTCATGGAATGAAGTTTGGCTGGCATTGAGCTGAGCGCTGCCATTCCGGCGGCACCGGCACCTAATTTTGTAAGGAAATCTTTTCGGTTCATGATTTGAGATAATCATTCAAATTTGTGAGGTCGTAAATACTTTATCTGGATGCCAATAAAAGCAAAAAAGATCAATCATGTTGTAATAAGTTATTTGCGGCACGAACCGACTGGGCGAATAGCTGTAACTGGAGGTTGTCTATATGGTCCTGTTCGATTTGCCGGATAAGTGTTTCATCTCCTTTATAATGAGCGTTTGCCCACTGCGATTGAACTTGATCCGGTTGTGCATTTACCCAGTTTTCCAGTAATCTTTCAGCTTCTTCGGACTGTCCGGTTTCTCTGAAAGTGAGAATGGCGGAATAATGACCGGCTCCCCATCGGGTTGAGAATTCTTCTGTGTAGGCAGATATTTCACGAAAAAGTTCTTCGGCCCTGTTGAGATTTCCAAGTTGTTTTTGTGCAGCAACCTCCATGAAATTCTGGAGTCTCAGATCTGGATCGAAAGGTTTGCCTACAGCCAGGTTTTCGGGCCATGTTCTTGCATTTTCAATATATGTGAGGGCCTCATTAAACCGCTCTTCTTTAAGCAGCTGTGCCGCGTGCAGTATGTTGGATTGTTCAAAGAGGGCCCTCGATTCACCAGCTTGGTAAAATGGAAGAATTTGTGTGTTTTGAAGATGTTCAGCAGCTTGTTCATATTTACGGTTGTGAAGAAGTGCTTTTGCGTAATCAATGCTGATGGCGTCAACTTCCGGGAAGTTTCGAACGGATCTTTCCGCTGTTTTTAAAGCATCGTCCCACATGGAATGGCGCAAATAATGTGTGCTCAGGTGATGCCATGTCCGCCACTCATCAGGGGCCAGCTCTGCTGAGTACTCAAAATCACGTAAAATACGTTCTCTTTCGTAATCGAGGTCGCCGCGGAGGGTGCCTCGTGCCAGGTAGAATGGTGCATAGTCCGGGTCAAAGTCCAGGCGGTCGAAAATTTCAACAGCATCATCTTTTCGGCCGGTGCTCCAGTGAATCAGCCCCAGGTAATAATCATTTTTCCAGGATGGATTTTCGGATGCGGCCCATTTCAAAACTGGAATACTTTCGGGGCGAAAAGGAAATACGAGAAAGGGTGATTTTTCAACTGCGCGGGACAAATATTCACTGCTTTGGTTTTCATCTCTTTGAAGATAAGCCAGCCAGTAGTCAACCATCGCTGCAGGTGGAGAGTATGTCAGTACCTGAACGGCTTCATCAGTGAAACCAAGCCCGGAATAGTAAATGGCCAGTTCGAGGTAGGTTTCATGGGGAAGTTCGTTTCGTATCATGGAGGAAAACGTTTCCAGGTCCACTTCATCGCCGCTCAGCAGGTACCGTTCAAACCGGGCGAAATGGTTCAGCGGATCGATTTCGAGCATCGTTTCCAAAACGGTTACGGCCTGATCCGGCTGATCGAGCTTTCTGTGAAGGACAGCCAGAACCTTGAGGGCGGAGATTTGGCTCTGATTGTAGTGAAGCGATCGTTTTGCGTAGGTTTCGGCACGTTCATAAAGAGCTTTTTGCAGGTAAATTTCTGCCATCGAAGCATAGGCGCCAGATCGATACTGCAGTGAACGTGCTGCCCAGCCCAGGGCTTCTAAAGCCATTACGGGCTGTCCAGTTCTTTTTTTCGAAAGACCGTAGACGTGGTTGGCGCCGGGGTCGTAGGTATTTTGAGACATAGCAATTTCAGCTTGGTGAATCGCCTTCTCATACTCGCCTTGTTTGTAGTAGATGGTAGCAAGTGTGGTATTTGCAGGTGTAAAAGCGGGGTCTTTTTCAAGAGCGGTGTAAAGCTCCTGGTAGGCATCCGGGTAATTACGGTCGGCAATGTGATTTCTTGCGTCCTGGTAGTGTTTGCCAGCGGAAGAAATTTCAGTATCAACCAGTGTTTGAAGAGGGCGGTTCAGTTTTCTGAAATCATCACTGCTGTCATGCACCAGTTTTTGATGCCCCAGTTCAACCCGAAGTTCATCAGCCTGGTTTTCGGTTTCAATTGTGTGGGTGAATATTTCAAGTGGGTTTAGTTCAACCGAAAGAGTAGTGCTGCCGGCAGAAGAGCGGATAAACAGTTCATCACTTATGGGCTGAAGGGCCATTAGCCGGAGTTCCGTGGTCTGGTTGTCCGAAGGGTGCAGGTTTAGCACGGCGTGAGGTGATGCGGCCGATATTCCACCCGTTTGAACAACAGGGAACCAGATTTCGCTCCATCGTTCGGTGATGTCTGGCTGCAGAATATCGTAATTAAAAGGAGTTTCGATGCTTCGTCCGATGGCTTGGGAAAAAAGCCTGCCCGACTGAAATTCAATATATTGGCCATCTTCATCGGTCAGGAGGTCTTCCCAGATTCCCCCGGCCTGTGAAAGTGCCCAGATCCACAATTTTTTACCAGGCATATCGGAGTAGAGCGACCAGTTTCCGAAACCGAAATCTTTATCATGCCAGTATCCGCCAAAATATTCGGTTTTCTGGCCCAGGACGTGGTAAGATTTACTCCCGCCAAAGTCGTTGTTTCTATACCAGGAGAGATCCACACCATCTGCATTTACCGGCCAGGGATGGGCATCACCAGAGTGCCCCACGTAATGAGTTCCGGGGTAGATCAGCTGTAAATCTTCCCGGGCTTCGGCGGCTGCATTCATCCATACATAGTTCGACTGTTCCATGGGGAGGGGATTGTACCAAAAACTCTCCGTTTCGAAATAGGCTTTATCAGCGGGAAGCGTGATCTCAACCCTCCACTCGGTTCGGGATGGCAGGTCTAATCCCCCGATTACTGTGCTTACACTGCCGTCTTCATGTTCACGAATGAGATAATCGACCGGATGAGCCGTGGCGGGTGTGTGGCCAACTATTCCGAAATTAAATTCGATGCCCCCCGAAGTCCACGGACCCCGTAAAGCGATATCCCTGAATTTTTTTACGTGATTTTTGTAGATGAATTCATGACCGGTCGACTTTTCAATTGCTCCCCATACTTTTCCTCCCACTTCCGGTAAAATGGTTACTTCAATGTAATCATTTTCCATAGTTATGACCTCCCAATCCCTTTCTTCACTCTGTTGGCTGTAGTTGTTAAATGAGAAATAAGGGTAGATATTTACACTGCCTCTCTGGTTGGTGATATCAGCAAAAATTGGGATAGGTGAGGGATCGCCGAAAGGGTATGTGGTGATGGTCTCATAATTTTTACTAATTGAGGCACTTCTGTCTTCAGAGATGTCGGAAGAGTGCTGGGTAATCAGACTTAATAAAATGAAAAGAGGAAAAGCAGAAAAAAACCATTTCATAGCAGTAGAATTAATTAGAAGTTAACAGTCTGCCGTAAATACCACAGTACAATCGCAGATTTATTTAATTAATATTTAAATCACTAAGAGCGACATTTGAAGAATTTTTGCTCAGGTTTGAACTTTATAGTTCTATCTATAATATGATTGAATCTTTTGAAACTTTCACCAAGTCTGTAATTTTTTTTCCATTCCTCATGTGTTGTGCAAGAGTATACACATTACCGGCCGGGTCTATTGCTATAGAATTGGCGTAGGTTGGTATTTGTCCATCACTTAATAAGATTGGTCCATGATCCTTATAAGTACGGGTGGGTATATGAAAGGTGACAAGGTGAAGGTTTTCAAGGCCTCTGGCTCCTATCAGAACTTCTTCATCCTTCTGGATCCGCTTGCCTTCTGTATAAGCAGGGCCGCCGGTGAGATAGTAAAGTGTTTCATTATCAGGGCCTAAATCAAATCCGAGATAACCGTAGTAGAAAAGATCAAACATCCCGCTTTTCTTTGAGGGTTCTGAGGTGATCCTCTCTATAACTTCTATACTTTTTGCTTTCGGATCGAACCTGAAAAGATAACCGGAGGTGGCATGTACACCATAGGCTGCTTTTTCGGGGGGGTACCATACAATACTTCGCCAATGGTAAGCCATACTCCCCGGCCTGGCTGGGTCATATTGGCCGAAATAGTCGAGCCTTAAATCAACTCCATTCAGTTGATTCAGCGTTTCTTGCATTGGGTTGTATTCAAAAATATCCCCATCAGATGTTGAATAATAGACAGATCCTGAACCTGGATCTGTAAACATAGTTCTGGGCAGTACACGAAAATCATCACCAGGAGTGCCTGCTTCTCCCTGCCCGGAAATGGGACCCAAATGAACTGATTCCCCGGTGCTGAGGTTGTAATGGATGAAAAAACCGGTAGGCCAGGTGATTACGTAGATATGCCCCCGCCTATGATCCATAGTCATTGCAAGAATACCTTCACCGGACGGGGCTTGAGCCAGTGTATTAATTTTCCCTGATGAAATATCATAAGAGAGGATATGTCCCCCGGGATAAGGTTTTAGGTTTTTTGGTGATTTTACAGGCAATTCAATGCCATTGATCCTTTCATAAACTCCCACATGGGTTGCAAAAAAAAGCTTTCCCTCAAGTTCAAAAAAGTTGACATGACTTTTGCCCTGAGGGATTGCATTCAGAAACTTTTCACCACATGCTTCGGTAAGTTCGGCAATAAATTCAATCTTGTCAGTATCCGGGTCAAATACATAGAAATGGCCGCCAGTTGTTGTGGATTCCGTGGAAAGTATGTAATAAAGTTTCCCATTGCTGCCTACCGAAATTGAGTTGTAAGTATCACTTGCAGAGTCAAATCCTGAATAGTAATGGTCAGAAGCCAGGTATTTTTTGTTTGAGGAAGAGCGGTTACTTTTGGAGGGGGTGAGAACATTCATATCTAAAGAAAAGTTTTTTGATTTTGTACAAAAGTTCGTCCTTTTAAATAATTATAATCTTTGTCAGGCAATTTGAAATTATTTAAAGAAGAGCGATCCAAAATATTCAGGTCTATGGAAATCGGGTTCGGGGTGATTTACGAACGACCAGGTCAGCCAATGCGGGTTTGATGTTTCATCCGCTATTTTATAGAAGTTGGCTTTCCACTCAACACCCGGTGCGGGACGCGTTACGTCTGTGAATTCATTAAGAATTTCAAAAGGGATGCGATATTCTATCGTCCAGGTAACCGGTTCCGTGATTTCCGGTTCAACAATGTGCGGCATAGAGTGAGCAAGAGTGATTTTTTCAAATACACTTTCAGGAATGTTAACCCTTTCAACACCTCTCTCTTTTTGGAAAGCAAACAGGGCTGTGCCTCCGCAATTTACCTCAAGGTTAAAATAACCCTTTGATATGTCGTTGCCAGGTACAAAGAAAAATTCCACACAACTATCTGTATAAACAGGGCCCTGGTATTCGTCCACAACGCATCTGACAAACTTATCATCAACATGAAAAATCACATAAATTGCATCTTCATCATAAGCAACCCTGGCTTTTACATCTGGTCGGAATTCCGGTTCATCGCCCATATGATTATTCAGATGCAGGGCTGGTATTTCATTCCAGGCACTTTTTTTCCAGTTGCTGTCTATTTCTACCGGTTGCGTTAATTTCGTGACATGATAAACTGAATCTTCGGAATTATTTGCGGAAGAAGTGCAAAAACTGATAAAAATGATGATCGAAAGTGCAGTTAATAGCAAGATTGCCATGCGGTTTATTACTCGGAGACTATTCATATATAAAATTTTATGTCGTTTGATTTCTGACTTTACATTTTTTTTTGGTTTAATAATAATATTACTTGCGTAAGTAAGTGTAATTATTATATGCAAATAAGATAATAGATATCAGCCCATCTTAACTTGCTTTTTTAATTATTGTAAGAGGTATTCAGGTGTTTTCATAACAGCACGAATTTTCATTTGTATTCGATATTATTCCCTCCGACTTCCGGTAAATTGATTGCTTCGATGAAATCATTTTCTATTGATATCGCTTTCCTCTCCCAGTTGGTAGTAATTGTTGAAATAAGTTAGGGACAGATATTTGCTTTGCTTATTTGATTTTCTTATCAACAAAAATGAGGATCGGTGAGCTTCTTCGTAGGGATGCGTTTCAATCAGCTTAGATTCTGTTCAAAGATTTCAATTCTACCTTTCGAATTACTTTTAAATAAAGTAATAATATGAAAGAAAAAAATACATTTTTAAAATAAAAGAAAAAAACTAATCTTGTTTT
>SLGL01000153.1 GCA_007123785.1 Balneolaceae bacterium | reverse complement strand
TCCTGTTATCGTAACAGAAGTTCTGGCTTCGCCGAACCGGGCATGGGAGGGGTATGATTCACGATACAGTCTGCCAGCCAAACTTTACGAAGCAGGTGTTCCATTTGCAATAGCCGGCGGATACACTGCGGCCAATGCCAATCGCCTTCCCCTGGAAGCTGGTGCAGCTGCGGCTTATGGCTTACCCGCCGATGAGGCTGTAAAAGCTTTGACGCTCTATCCCGCGCAAATTCTTGGACTGGATGACAGGATCGGTGCACTCGAAGAAGGGCTTGACGCAACACTGCTTATCAGTAATGGAACACCTGTGGAATATGCCACTCAGATTGAACAGGTGTATGTACAGGGCCGAAAAAGCGATATGATGGATATGCACCGGCAGCTCTACGAAAAATACCGGGAGAAAGTAGAACAGGCTCAGGCCGGGAATTAATCTTTCCCGTCAATTGATCGTTGACACGACACTAGTTCGGAAAGAGATACGCCGAAGGTTTTTGGTGAACTGCAGTTGACAGAGAATGAATTTCAAACGGAAGAAGACAGCATTCTGATCTGGATTGACGACCTGCCGGGAGATGTTCGTGTGGATGATGATTCCCGGTTCGGTGCTGCCACTCATTTTACCGGTGCGATATTTTCGCCCGATCAAACCCGGCTTGCAATCACTACGTCAGTCAGATCTCATGGAGCCAGATGGATGTTTGGTATCCATAATAGATTAGAGTATTAGTTAGTTTATCAAATTCTTTTTTTCAGGTATAAGATAAAGCTTGAATCAAAATTCCCATCGCAGCATCGCGTTCAGGTTACGACCCGGCATGGGAGCATCCCTGTTTTCCACACGGCTCAGATGATCGCGATATTGCTCGTTTAGGAGATTGTCGAGTCGTAAGCTGAAGGTGAACCCATGCCCTAAACGGTACCCGGCATCTCCCCCGATGAGCAAGTGACCACCGGTCGGATCTTCATTCGGAGCTGTTTTATCCTGGCGGTTTACGATGCGTGCTCTCGGGCCTGCCCACCATGTGCCGTTATCGTACATCAACTGCAGATGGGTACGGAATGGGGGAATAAAGGTGAGGTTGTTTTGGTCGCCCGTTCGCTCGTGCCCCCTCACATAATCAAACCCGATCGCTGTGCTGATGTTGTCAGTCAATGTAAGTTCGGTGCTGAGTTCAAATCCGTAAACGATCGCATCCTTAGACCGGTACTCAAACACCGGCAGACCGGATAGCTCATGAACATCTCCGGTGGGTGAAAAATCCACGAAATTGTCCACAATATTGCTAAACAGGGAGAATTCACCGCGGAACCGCTCACCCCGGCGCTGAATGAAAAGATCCGTACCGATACTAAATTCATTCTGTAAGGTGGGATCACCCACATCAAATGAACCGGCAGCAGAGTGCGGGGCAAACGAGTAGAGTTCCTCAATAGTAGGTGTGCGATAAGCCCTGGCTATCTGTACACCGGCCGTCCAGTTTCCATTGGGTGTGTAGTTCAGCCCAAGCGCGCCCGATAATACCAGGTCGCCCCGGTCTTCAAATTCACTTTCGTCCGGAAACAGTTCATTAGGCTTTACAAAAGTCTCTTTCCACTCCATTCGCAAGCCGGTTTTCAGCGTAAACGGTCTGCTGAGGGTGATCTCTTCATAGAGGTACCCGGCCAGGAAATAGCCGGAAGCGTTTGGAGTAAGCGCATCGGCCCCGCCTACTTTAATATGGGATCTGTTGAAACTTAAGCCAAGGGCACCCTCCATAGCTCCGAGCGGCCGATGGCGCAACACAAGCGAACTGCTCAGGGTTTGCTGGTCAAAAGAGATTTCAACTTCTTCCTGAACCAGGTTGGGATCCAGCCGCTCAATCTCAATTTCGTCATGGCCATAGTCGGAGTAGTGAACCCGTAACTCCGCATGATCAAAAAATCCTCCTAACTGCATTGTTGAAATACTCTGGATATTGAACCGGTTCATCCGGATTTCAATCGACTCATCAATATCATCGATCGCCTCGGGCAGTCCGTACGTGTAGTTCATCCCGGTCATCGAGAGGCCGGTTTCAAAACCGCCGGTACGATAACCAACTCCGGCCCCGAAGCTGAGGTTGTCGATCGCGGTATCGGGCAGGCGACCTTCGGGGGTTTGCAGGTCTCCACCGTTGCGATAGATCATCCTGCCTGTTGCGGCAAACCTCTCTCCTCCGTGACGGGCATTGATCAGCCCCGCGCCCATCCGGTTCACTGTGGATACGTGCGAGGCAATATTGGCACGCGTTCCCGCTTCCCATTCTCTTGGCATATCGTTGCTGAACATATTCACCACTCCGCCAATAGCGCCTGAACCGTACATCAGGCTGGCCGGGCCGCGTATAACTTCCACACGATCCATCGACAGCGGATCGATTCCCACTGCATGATCAACAGCCGTTCCGGAGAGATCACCCATCCGTTCACCGTTCTGCATAACCAGGACGCGATCACCGTCAAATCCGCGGATCACCGGGCGTGCCGGTGCAGAACCAAACGAGCGTGTGGTCACCCCAGGGTTTCCGTCGAGGATTTCACCCAGGCTTGGAGCAGCATTTCGCTGCAGTTTTTCAGCATTAATTGACTGAGCCGGCTGGTATCGGATGTTGCGGCCAATCGGCGAACTTGTAACTATCATCTCCTCTCCCCTGAGCACCTCGGCCTGCAATTTAACGGTAATAATTCCATCACCCGGATGGTTTACTTCACGGGTTACCGTTCTGAAACCGACTGCCTGAACCGAAAGTGTATAGGTGCCGGGCGGGAGGGAACGGAATTCAAATTGTCCATCTGCATCAGCCGCAACTCCGCGATCCAATTCTTCAATAAGTACGGATGCCCCGGGTATCGGTTCACCCGTGGTGGCTTCTGTAACTTCACCCCTAAGGGTTTCATTTGTGCTGATGGCTTGGGATTCATTTACTCCCAGCCCAAAAAGCAGCAGCACTACTGCAATGTTTGTCATATTGAAAATCTTCATGAGTTTTCCTTTTGATCTTAAAATTGGTGGACATTTGTAGAACTGAGCTCGAGTCTAAAATTATGACCGAAGAAGTCCCCTTGTTTGGGGAGACTTGGTACGTCACAAATGAAACAGATTGTTAATCAAACTCAGATTAAATTTTAAAAATCAAAAAAGTAACCGGCGGAGCTCTGGCAGATTTCCCGGTAATTGAAACATTCCCCGGAGCTCCATTTTTTAATATATAATTTGTGAATTCACCGTTCTCTGTAACCGTATTTTGACTTTCAGAAGCCTCCATGGAGT
>SLGL01000442.1 GCA_007123785.1 Balneolaceae bacterium | reverse complement strand
AGAGGATAAAATCAATCGCTGGGGTGGGTCCCTGTCTATCGGCCATCCTTTTGCTGCTACCGGTATGAGGCTTTTGACAACTGCTGCCAACAGGTTAATTCATGCAGACGGGCGATATGCCCTCATTGCGGCCTGTGCTGCGGGCGGACAGGGACATGCAATGATCATTGAGAGATATAAAGGTTAAATCGGTATTGCCGCACTTATTTTCTCAAAAAATCGACAACAAGATTATGCTTCAAAACAACATATTGAATATTAAAGTCATCAAAAAAGTAGCGGTTGTAACGCTTGACACACCGGGTGAGAAAGTGAACAAGCTGAATGAAAAGCTCATTGACGAATTTTCTGAATTTTTGGACAAGCTGGAATCGGACCCGGGAATGGACGGGGCCGTTTTGATGAGTGGAAAAGAGGAGAATTTTATTGCCGGAGCTGATATTGAGATGTTCAAAGAGAGGGAAACTGCCGAAGAGCTAGAAGAACTCAGCCGTATTGGAAATAATATTTTATTTCGCGTAGAGAATTTTTCCAAACCGATAGTTGCGGGTATTCACGGTTCCTGTATGGGCGGGGGTACCGAACTTGCACTGGCCTGCCATTACCGGATTATTTCAGATCATTCATCCACGAAAATTGCCCTTCCCGAAGTAAAACTGGGACTCCTGCCCGGGATGGGCGGAACCCAGCGCCTTCCGAGATTGATCGGTATTCAAAAGGCTCTGACTTACATGCTCACCGGGAAAAATATGTACAGCCGGCAGGCCGATAAAATGGGCTTTGCCGATGAAGTGACTCATCCCCATGCCATCAAAAAAGCCGGAGTTAAGGCGGTTATCCGACTCAAAAAGAAAAAGAAGAAGAAAAAGGACAAACGCACATTTATCGAGAAGGTGGTAGAAGGTAACCCAATCGGGCGAAATATTATCTTTAAAAAAGCTCGCGAACGTACTCTGATTGAAACAAGGGGGAATTATCCTGCACCTATGAAAATTATTGAGAGTGTGGAATACGGCTATAAAAACGGATTCATGAAGGGGCTGAAAAATGAATCGAAATTATTTGGAGAGCTGGCTGTAACCCCGGAATCGAGAGCGCTTGTACAGCTTTTTTTTGGTATGAATGCTGCTAAAAAAAATCCTTTTGAAAAAGAAAAAAAACAGGTTAAAAACATCGGTGTACTTGGTGCCGGATTGATGGGGTCCGGAATTACCGAAATTACAATCGAACAAGGACATCATGTTTGGCTCAAAGACCAATCTCTGCCCGATGCCATGACCGGAGAACTTAAGATTCGGCGAAACCTGAATCAAAAAGTATCAAAAAAAATAATATCGGAATTCGAGCGTGACCGCCTGATGAGTCAGATTCACACAACTGAAAGTTATGACAGATTCCAAAATATTGATCTGGTTGTCGAAGCCGTTTTCGAAGATATTGATATTAAAAAAAATATTGTCCGTGAAATAGAAAATTATGCAAAGGAATATACAATTATCGCCTCGAATACCTCTTCGTTGCCCATATCAAAAATCAGCTCCGAAGCATTCTGGCCCGAAAAAATAATTGGCATGCATTACTTTTCTCCGGTACCAAAAATGCCCCTGCTCGAAATAGTTAAAACCGGGGAAACCGCAGACTGGGTAATCGGCACAGCTTTCGATTTGGGTCTCAGGCAGGGAAAAACAGTTATTGTGGTGAACGACGGTCCCGGGTTTTACACCACCCGAATTCTTGCTCCATTCATGAACGAAACACTGTTTATTCTCGAAGAGGGGGCTTCCATTGAACAGATCGATAAGGTGATGAAAGATTTCGGATTTCCAGTGGGGCCGATAGCCCTGTTTGATGAAGTGGGAATTGATGTGGCTGCACATGTGGCTGATGTACTGAGTAAAAAGTTTGAGTCTCGCGGTGGGAAAACCAGCAAAAAAGCCAAAGAACTTTTGGATGCGGGATACAAGGGACGCAAAAACAAGAAAGGATTTTATAAATATGAAAAAGGGTCGAAAAAGAAAAAGGAGGTAAATGAAGAGATCTATAAATTTTTCGGTGGTTCGAAGAGAAAGTCGTTCAGCGCTGATGAAATTGAGGATCGCCTGATTCTGATGATGCTGAATGAAGCCGTCTATTGCCTTCAGGAAGACATTCTTGAAAGGCCGGTTGACGGAGACCTGGGTGCTATTCTTGGCCTCGGTTTTCCGCCATTCCTCGGTGGTCCATTTCGCTATATTGACAACACCGGATCAGAAGAAATTCAGAAAAAAATGGAATCGTATTATGAGAAGTACGGGAAAAGGTTCAAACCTGCCGATTTACTTGTTGAAATGACAAGGCGAAACGGGAAATTTTATAAGGATTAACCCGGATATTTCACCAAGTGATTTTTTTCTCAGCATTCACTGGTTGTTGGAAAAATGGCAGCGGAAAAAATCTCGCAGAAAAACAGGGTGTATATTTTAACGATTCCAAATCAATTGTTACCATTACGCTTAACTTATTTACTGTGAGCACCGGGCCCTGCGATTCCTACCTACAAGTTTGTTCGGGACAGGCGTGAAACGACATCCGGGTTAAGATGATCCCGGATCAACTCATCCGATGATTCCCTGATAATTGCAATTTGACTTAACATTAGTCTTCCTCAATTTTTGAATTCACATTCCTCTCACACTTCTTTCATAGCTTTATAGAAAGATGAGTCAGTGAGGAGGTAACAATGAAATTGAAAAACAGAGTTGCAGTGATTACAGGAGGTGCCGGGGATATCGGCCTCGAAACGGCACGACTATTTTTGAAAGAGGGAGCAGCCGGAATTTTACTCGTTGATCTGGAGCAAGATTCTCTCAAAAAAGCGGCTGGAAAATTATCATCTGATAGAGTAAAAATATGTGCTGCGGATGTTTCCCAAAGTGAAGATGTGAAACGATATACAGAACAGGCAGTTCGTGAGTTTGGGCGAATCGATATTCTGTTTCTGAATGCCGGAATTGAAGGTACAGTGAAGCCCATTTGTGACTATCCGGAAGAGATCTTTGATAAGGTGATGGCGGTCAATACAAAAGGGAGTTGGCTTGGGATCAAATATGCATTTCCGTACCTGAGAAAAAGTGGTGGTGGCAGTGTGATTATCAACTCATCGGTTTCCGGTTTTCAGGGAACGGCCAATGTCTCGGCCTATTGCACAAGTAAACACGCACTTGTTGGGTTGATGCGAACCGCCGCACTGGAAGGGGCTGAATACAATATTCGTGTCAATTCAATTCATCCATCACCTGTGGATAACCGAATGATGAGATCACTTGAAGAGCAGTTTTCACCCGGCAATGCCGAAGAGGTAAAAAAAGGTTTTGAAAAGATGATCCCTCTGAAGCGGTATGCTGCCAACGATGAAATTGCTGATCTGGTCCTGTTTCTTGCATCGGATGAAAGCCGGTTTATCACCGGTGCACCTATCCCTGTTGACGGCGGGTTGACAGCCTGACGGGTGGAAGTCATCTGTTGTACGGTTGTTCTCAAACATGCCCCTGGGCAATCATCGCATCGGCCACTTTGATGAATCCGGCAATGTTTGCTCCGTCTACGTAATTTATGGAATTACCGTTTTTGCCGTGTTCAACACATTTTTCATGGATGGTTTTCATAATCTCCACAAGCTTTTCATCCACATCTTCAAAACTCCAGGAAAGACGTTTGGCGTTCTGTGTCATTTCAAGCCCGCTGACGGCTACACCGCCGGCGTTCGATGCTTTTCCTGGGCCATAAAGGACCCCGGCATCATGAAATACTTTAACGGCTTCATCGGTGCAGGGCATATTTGCACCTTCGGCCACGCAGAGAACATCATTTTTGCAAAGTGACTGCGCATCTTCTCTTTCGATTTCATTTTGAGTGGCACAGGGCAGTGCAACATCGCAATCAACTCCCCACGGCTTTCCTTCCCTGAATTCGCAATCGTACTTCTCAGCATACTCTTTGATGCGCCCTCTTTTTTCGTTTTTCAGTTTTTTGATGTATTCAAACTTCTCCTCATCAATTCCCTCATCGTCAACAATATAGCCGCCTGAATCGGATAGAGTGATTACCTTCGCACCGAGCTCTATCGACTTTTTGCAGGCAAACTGGGCTACATTTCCAGAACCAGAAATCACCACGGTCTTTCCTTCGATGGAATCGTTTTTTTGCTTCAGCATTTCTTCAGCAAAATAGAGCAGTCCATACCCCGTGGCCTGCATCCGAACTTTACTGCCTCCATAAGCCAGGCCTTTGCCGGTCAGCACACCGGTGAACTCGGCAGTTAATCGTTTGTACTGACCAAACATGTAACCAACCTCTCGTTCTCCCACGCCGATATCGCCTGCAGGAACGTCGGTGTCGCTGGAAACATATCGGAAAAGTTCATTCATAAAGCTTTGGCAAAACCGCATGATTTCACCATCCGACTTTTCCCACGGGTTAAAATCGGAACCACCTTTTCCGCCACCCAGCGGCAGGCCGGTAAGTGAATTTTTGAAAGTCTGTTCAAAAGCCAAAAATTTGATAATGCTCAGATTCACGGAAGGATGAAACCTCAAGCCGCCCTTGTAGGGCCCCAAAGCGCTGTTAAACTGAACCCTGTAGCCGCGATTTACCTGGTATTTGCCGTCATCATCTTCCCATGGCACACGGAACATCACCATACGCTCCGGTTCAATCAATCGCTCCAGCAATCCACTTCGATGATATTTTTCATTCTCTTTTACAAAAGGTACTACCGAT
This sequence comes from Balneolaceae bacterium, assembly GCA_007123785.1. Taxonomy (GTDB): domain Bacteria; phylum Bacteroidota; class Rhodothermia; order Balneolales; family Balneolaceae; genus Rhodohalobacter. Next base: position 7,458 of record SLGL01000442.1, on the reverse strand, counting down.
TCCATTACCTCCTGCACAGCCTGCTGAAATTCGGTTTGATCGGGGTCCCGTTCTTTAACGAGATTTACGATAGTGTCGAGGGAAATGGATTCTAATGTTAGGTCAGACATATTTTTACTTTAAGTTATGTGTTTTGTCACTCCACTCATTCTTCAATTTTCTGAGCCTTCTTTGGCCCAGGTAATACTTTTCCACCTCCACCATCAAAAATACGAGAAATCCTCCACCCAATGGGAAAACCCAGTACCAGGCAGTGTGTGGAGCTGTGCCGAACCACTCATTCATAAATGGCGCATAAGTGAAGATGAGCTGGAAAACGATGAGTACACCAACCGCGTAGAATGCATACTTATTGTTGAAGAATCCGGCCCCAATCGAGGGTTCATGCATCCGGCGGCAATTGAACAGGTAGAATAGCTGTCCGGCCACAAGGGTGTTTACAGCGATGGTTCGGGCATCTTCAACGTCGTAACCGTTATCTTTCAGCCAGTAATATAGTGAAAGCGTAAGGCCGCCAATCAGCAGGGATACAAACCCAACCCGCCACAGAAAATAGCCGCCCAGAATAGGTGCATCAGTGGCTCTTGGCGGACGCTTCATTACTCCCTTTTCACTCGGTTCAAAAGAGAGTGCCAGCGCAAGTGTTACAGCTGTAACCATGTTCACCCAAAGAATCTGAACAGGGGTAATCGGCATTGTGATTCCCATTATTACAGCAGCCATAATCACGAATGATTCAGCACCGTTCGTAGGCAGGATAAACAGAATGGCCTTGCGAAGGTTGTCGTAAATTGTGCGGCCTTCCTCCACAGCGTTGGCGATCGAGGCAAAATTATCATCAGCCAAAACCATCTCGGAGGCCTCCTTGGTCACCTCTGTTCCTTTGATGCCCATCGCGATTCCCACATCGGCGCGTTTCAGTGCAGGAGCATCGTTCACACCGTCGCCCGTCATGGCACAGATCAGCTTTTCTTGCTGAAGGGCTTTTACGAGGCGAAGTTTATGTTCGGGGCTTGTGCGCGCAAAAACATCGTACTCTAAAACGGCTTTGCGAAGTTCATCATCATTCATCTTCTCCAGCTCGGCACCGCTGATCGCTTTTTTGCCATCACCAATGCCAATCTCTTTCCCGATGGCCCGTGCGGTGATCAGGTGGTCTCCAGTGATCATTTTTACGCTGATGCCGGCATCATGGCAGATTTTTATCGCTTCGATGGCTTCATCGCGTGGAGGATCAATCAAACCAATCACTCCAAGAAAAATCAATCCGTTATGCACATCATCATGCTCAATATCGGTTTTATCGTCATCCACAAACTTTAGGGCGGCAGCAATCAGGCGCTGGCCGTTATCCGCCTTTTTTTCCATCTCCTTTTCCCAGTATTCTTTGTCGATCTGCTCCTCACAATCGGTGGTGCGCTGTTTTTCGCACAGATCCATCAGAACTTCCGGGGCGCCCTTCACATACATCACCTTTTTTCCTTCCACATCGTTTAACGTGGCCATAAAGCGATGATCCGATTCAAAAGGAATATGATCAATCCGTTTCGGCTCAAACTCCTTATAACCGGCTTTATAAGCCAGGGTGATCAGTGAGCCTTCGGTGGGATCGCCATTCAACACCCACTCATCACCTTCTTGTTTGATGGTGGCATCGTTACAAACCCGAACGGCTTTTAACACTTCTGAGAGCAGGCTGTCGTTCTTCACATCTACAGTTTCACCCTCTTTTTTGATGGAGCCTTCCGGTTGATAGCCCACTCCTTCAACTGAATAAGAAGCTTCGGACGTTACCAGCGTAGTGGCAGTCATCTCGTTTCGGGTAAGAGTCCCCGTTTTATCGGAGCAGATTACGGCCACAGAGCCGAGTGTTTCCACGGAGGGGAGTTTTCGAATGATGGCATTGCGCTGTGCCATCGCCTGCACACCCACGGCCAGAGTAATAGTCATAATCGCAGGGAGGCCCTCGGGAATGGCGGCTACAGCCAGCGAAATTACGATAAGGAAAAGCTCGTCAACTGAATAGTCGCGCAGGAAATAGCCCAGAGCAAAAAAGAGAGCTGTGAGGGCAATAATTACAATCGATAAAATTCTTCCGAATTCATCAATCTGGCGCAGCAGCGGTGTGGTAATTTTGTCCACATCGCTCATCATCTGTTTTATTTTGCCAAGCTCGGTGTTGCTGCCTGTTTCTGCTACTACACCCATTGCCCGGCCGTTTACCACAGAAGTGCCTGAAAATGCCATACATTTCTGGTCGCCCGGCACGGCTCCTTCATCAGCTGGTGTGGTATTTTTTTCAACTGCTACCGACTCTCCTGTTAGTGCCGACTCTTCAATTCTGAAGTTTCGTACGTTTATAAGGCGCAGATCTGCAGGTACTTTATCGCCTGATTGCAGGGCTACCACATCACCGGGTACCAGTTTTTCGGCATCAATCTCTTTCCGTGTGCCATTGCGGATTACATTAGCCTCCAGTGAAAGCATTTTTTTAATGCTTTCCAGCGCCTTTTCCGCCTTTCCCTCCTGCACATAACCGATTATGGCATTAATGAGTATTACGGCTACAATCACCCAGGTATCAATCCAGTGGCCGAGCAGAGCGGTAATCACCGCGGCCACCATCAGCACATAGATCAGCATGTTGTGGAAATGCATCAAAAACCGAACCAGGGCTGATTTCTTTTTCCCTTCCGGCAGTTTGTTGGGTCCGTACTTGTTGAGCCGATCAGCAGCTTCATCCTCAGATAGCCCCCCTTCATTTGTCGATAACTGTTCGAGGACCGAATCAACTGACTGGCTGTACCATTTTACTTTCTCTTTTTCAATTTCATTATTTACTTGGTCGCTCATCAGCGCTATGTTTTCTAATTCTTTTAATTAATTGTTTTCTTTTATTGATTTGAGTAAACCTGATTTATTCAGAAAGCCTACGTATAAATTACACAGTAAAAAATACTTGTGGTTAAATTTTCATTATCTTTTCAACTAAATAATCGTTTTATATGAATTTAAATGTCATTCAATAATAATTTCTGAATAAAACAGATTAAAAGCCCATTGAAACAATGAACGGTACATCAAAGTAAGAATCCATTGTCAGTAAGCTTTAGAATCAAATCATTAAACAATGATGATATCTCGTTTGGTCAAATAAGTCAGACTGACTCATTAAAAAAGGTATCTTTTTTTCAAAAGAACACTAACTAATCCATTACCATGAAGACAAAAATGATAAAGCTCATAATCTGCAGTTTCATACTATCACTTGCCATCCAGGTAAATGCGAACGCACAATCCAATAGTCTCACAACTATTATTAAGCAACATTTTAATGAAACCGTTCAAAATGTAAAAAGTACGGATGATGCTGAACAGAAAAGAGTGCACCTCGAAAATTCATTTTCTGATATCTTAAGCGCAATTGACCGGGTTGAAAAATCTTCAAGCCTGGATGGGGAAGATGCAGAACAATTGGCATCCTTAAAGGCATCAGTTTCTGATAAATTAAATCAATTGAACGGTATTGACGGATATGATGAAATACAGGATGAAGATCTTGATGATTTTACCGATTACTCCCAGCAGGATATGGAACAAGCCAATCGCAATATAACCATCAGTCTGACGACGGCACTGCTGATTGTGATTATTCTGTTGCTGCTCTGATTCTCCTAAAATTCGGGGCTGCTTTAAAACTCAAACTGCCGATATGAAACATTAAAAGTGGATATGTAATTAAAGTGGCCCTGATGGAAAATATTGATCTTGTGATCCGAAACTTCTTTACTGTCACTCTTCTCACATTTGTATTTGGGTGCAGCCACTCATATATGATAACCGAGAAAGAAGCCGTTCAAGGCCCTGAATCAGACTATTTGGTGATTATTGTTATTCATGGTGATTCGGACTATTTGTATCACACCGCCGAAGGAGTGCCAGTTCAGGCCAATGAAAAAGCATTGGAGATGGCCCTTGATGTTGCCCGAAAAGGGAAAAAGGGAGAGTTTTTCATCCTCCATCAACAGCCTAAAAAACGATTTATGTATATGATCTCGCGGCGCAGCAGCGAATTATATCATTTCAAAAACGGTGAGATTTTTCAACATGTAAAATACAGGAATGAAGCAGATGATGAGCCGTTTCTAAGTACAGAAGCTCATCTCTACCGTGAACTGTCCGAGTCCTCGCAGATTGAGAACCGGCAGCTTTATTTCCTCTATTTTGGACATGAAATTTCGGTTGAAGGTGAAAGCAGGTATTTTACAAGCCGTCCCAAAATGACGGTTAATGCGGAAAGTTTTGCCTCAGGGCTGCAGAAATTTTTGAAAGATGATGAATCGTTTAGTCTGGTAACTCTTTCAACATGCAGTAACGGAACACCTCTAATGGCCAGACACCTGTCTCCGTTTACACATTATTTACTCGCTTCTCCTCAAAATCTGCATCTTTCATACTTCAACATCGGAAAGCTGAATCGGCTTGAATCAAACCCGAAAATTTCTCCGGATGAGGTTGCAGCAGCTATGGCAAAACAGAGTTATCAACGCCTTTCGGATACCATTCAGACTGTGGTTTCCCTGAGTATTTACGATCTGGAGAAAACAGCAGATTATCTGGAAGAGTTTTACTTAAAGTATGAACGGCATTTGTTAGAAAATCAGCCGAACCTTTATCGGGAAAATATCGATTGTGGCGAGCTTCCATTTTTTGATAAGGAGAAATACACTGTTGGGGTTACTACATTTTTTCGTGCACCCCGTTTCGGTTCACAGGCATCAGGAGAAGATCATTCCGGATGGGGCTGCAAGCAAAAATAAATTATGCTTAGACTTTCTGATCTCTGTTTTGAACAACTTATTTCTTATGTTTAAGGTTCAGCCATAATTAATCACAATTTCAATTTCACCTTGCCCCCAATAAATTCTTTGGTGTTTAATTCAGGTAAAATTAAATCAAATATTTAGCTATGCGATATCTTTCCTTTTTAATCATATTGCTGATTTTTACAGCAGCGTGTACTTCTGATGAGATTGAGGAATTGACTGATTATCCCAACTCGCACCTTTTGATCGAAGCAGAAGAGCTGTTCGAAAAGCTTCGGACTGAAAATATTTTACTTATTGACGCCCGCGAAGAGACAGGAGATACTCTCCTGCCCGGAGCAACACATTTTGCTGCGATTTCCGAACTGACTGACCCTGATTATGCGGTGGATCATTTCCTGATTGGGCCGGATACATTCCAGGAAAAAATGCGGAACCTGGGCCTTAACTCCGATAGCCGGGTGGTTATATATGATGATGGGAACCATCTCTCGGCCGCACGGCTCTTTTATGCATTGGATTATTACGGATTTTCAAATACTTCACTGCTGCACGGAGGCCTTCAGAGCTGGCTTGCTCATGACCTTCCGCTGGGAAGTGATTTCATGACGAACCAGCCGGGCAATTTCAGTTTTGAGGCACAGGAAGCCCGTTTTTGTGATTTCGAATATATAGTAGAAGCGGCTAATTCACCCGATAAAATTGTATTTGATGTTCGTTCTGCTGATGAATATACCGGTGAAGATAAACGGGCAGAATTTGCCGGGCACATCCCAAATGCAGTAAATCTTGAATGGAATAAAGTACTGGAAACAGACGGTATACCATATTTTTTGCCTGCTCGTGAAATTCAAATGCAATATACAGAACTTGGCATTACACCAGATAAAGAAGTAATTCCGCACTGCCACACTAACGTTCGGGGCTCACACGCATATTTTACACTTCGTCTGATGGGGTACGACTCGGTCCGCCCGTATGAAGGCTCCTGGGCGGAATATGGTAACCGGCCCGATGCAGTTGTGCAGTAATTCCGTATGATGAGACCTGATACGCTTCGTCGACTCGAAATTAAGTGCCGGGAATTCATCAATAGCAGGGAGTCGGGGCAGGACAGTGCTCACGATCTGGCACATGTAGAACGGGTTGTTTCTAACGCCAGGATGCTGCTTCAAAAAGTAATAGCGGATGAAGAAATAGTTGTTGCTGCAGCATGGCTTCACGATTGTGTGATTCTTCCGAAAGATCATCCCAAACGGGAAAATGCTTCGACTTTTGCTGCCGAGCAGGCTCTGAATTTCCTGAAGTTAAATAAATTCCCCGTAAGCAAACTTTCCGGTGTGGCACATGCGATTGAGGCACACAGTTTTTCTGCGGGGATTGTTGCGAAAACGACTGAGGCGAAAATCGTTCAGGATGCTGATCGTTTGGATGCTCTTGGTGCTATCGGAATTGCGCGTTGCCTGATAGTGGGGGGACAATTGGGCCGTCCTCTCTATAATCCGGAAGACCCTTTTTGTGAAGATCGAAGCCCCGATGATTCAGAGTGGACAATCGATCATTTTTACACGAAACTTTTTAAGCTTCCTGAAGTGATGAATACCTCCGTTGCACGTGAAGAAGCTGTAAAAAGGGTTGATTTTATGAGGAGTTATCTTGACAAATTGAGAGGAGAAACCGGGGGAAATAAACTCTGAATGATTACTCAGCAGCAGTTTTACTTCTCTTTTTTTCGGTTGATTTTTTAAGAGTGATGACAAACCTGGTACCCTTGCCCGGTTCGCTTTCCACCCTGATTGTACCTCCCTGCTTCTCAACAAATTCCCGGCAAATTGACAAACCGAGGCCTGTACCCATTTCGCCCATAGTTCCCTGCGTGGCAAAATGAAACGGTTTGAAAATTTCCTTCTGCTGTTTTGGGTCAATCCCTTGCCCGGTATCCTCAACCGATAATTCAAGATGTCCGTTAATCTCTTTTGTAAGTACTGTTATTCGGTCGCCCTCTTCAACAAATTTTACAGCATTCGATAGCAAATTCCGCAGTACTACACGCATCATGTGTACATCAGCCAGAGCAGTTATATTTTCATCGGTAAAATTCTGCACATGCACTCTCTTACTCTGGGCACTTTTGCTGATTTCGCGTATTGCATTCTCAACCAACTTTTCCATAGAGACTACTTTGAGATCTGCTTCAATTCCCTCTTTATGGCTTTGGGCCCATTCCAGATAGTTGGTCAAAGTGTTGATGCCCTGCTGCAACTGAAAATCAATCTGGTTCAGAGCTGAATCGATATCTTCTTTTTCTAAAATATTTTCACGGATCATGTATACTACTCCCTGCATATTCGAAAGCGGAGTGCGAAGGTCATGCGCCAGCACAGAAAGAAGTTTATCTTTCACAGTATTGACTTGCGATAGCTCTTCAGTTCGTTTTATCAAAAGGTTATTAGTTTTATTCTTTTTGCGATACAAAACAAAAACCGCTATCAGTACAAGTACAATTACAGCCAACAGAGAGGTAACGATCAGCGTATGCCGCTGCTGAGCTTCCATGGATTTTTCAAGAAGCTCGCGGTTTTCCCGTTCGATTCGCAATCCCATCAAAGCCTCTTGTCTGGCTAACGCTTTT
>SLGL01000086.1 GCA_007123785.1 Balneolaceae bacterium | reverse complement strand
CGTCACTTTCTTGTGGTGGATGAAGTCCACTCCTCCGATGCATACATGACTAAACTGCTGGACCGGGTACTCGACTATCACCTCGCTGCGGGTGGACATGCTCTTCTGATGTCAGCGACACTCGGAACAGCCTCTCGGGTTCACTTGACAACCAAAAACAGAATGAACGTGCCTGAACCGGATGAAGCTAAAAATATCGCTTATCCGCTACTCACCCATGTTGATGCTAAAAGAACGAATCCCAAAGAGTATCACGCGGCATCTTCCGGAAAGCAGAAAAAAGTGAAGGTTCAAACAAAGAACATTGCCGCTTCAGAAGATGAAATTGCAACGTTTGCGATGGAGCAGGCAAAAGCCGGAGCTCGCGTGCTCATCATTCGAAACCTCGTTAAGGATTGCATAAAAACCCAGAAAGCACTCGAAGATGTAGCCGGTGCAAATTCTGACTATCTATTCAACGTGAATGGTGTATCAGCCCCTCATCACTCCCGGTTTGCCCCGGATGACCGTAAGCGGCTGGATCACGAAATTGAGGAAACATTTGGCAAAAAAACCGACCGGCACTCCGTTATTGCCGTTGCCACTCAGACCGTTGAACAAAGCCTGGATATTGATGCGGATATCCTGATTACGGATCTCTGCCCGATGGATGTACTGCTGCAACGAATCGGGAGACTTCACCGTCATGAACGAACGCGGCTTGATGGTTTTGAAACTGCAAAATGTGTGATCCTCACACCGGAAAAACGCGATCTGAGCAAATCGATTGATCACAACGGCAAAGGCTCAAAAGGAAAGCATGGACTGGGAACCGTTTACCAGGATCTGCGGACAATTGAAGCAACCTGGCGTGTGCTGGAAGATGAATCTATGGCCTTCTGGAATATACCGAAACACAATCGGGAATTGGTGGAGCGTGCTACACACCCAACTATTTTGCGATCATTGGTCGAAGAATTGGGAGGAACATGGGAACAGCATCAGCAGCATATCGCGGGACAGGAATTTGCTGACAAGCTACTGCCGGGAATGGTAGGCATTGATTTAAGCAAGCCGTTTGGTGATTCGGGTTTTGATGAAGATCTGACGCAGGTTAAAACGCGGCTTGGTAGGGATGATTACCGTGTCAAATTATCAAAAGTCGTAATGGGTCCCTTCGGAGAAATTGTCAGTGAATTGAAAATCAATGAACGGCAGATCAACGTCGTTCCCGATGAAACAGACCTTGAGGAAGACGCCATTCAACCGTTCGAGGGTGGGTTTCGATTTACCTTTTACGGAAAAAACTTTCGGTACGACCGCTTCGGTCTGGATGTAGAATCTTAACACATTAAACCAATCAATATGAGTTTAGACATGCACTATTCACTTTTAAATGGGTCGGTCATAAGCGTCCGATACCGGAACGGCAAAACGTCAACCACCAATCTGCCCGAGATCTTTTGCGGGCTTTTGGATGATACCATTGTAAGTTTTGAAGCCCTGCAGTCGCACCAGCAGCAGGCGTGGTACAGTTTCCTGGTGCAGCTTGCGGCCATGGCTGTGGCACGCGAAAATAACGGAAAGATACCGACAACTCCCAATACGTGGAGAGAGCTGCTGGTGAACCTTGCCGATGGAAGCGAAGCCGCGTGGCACCTGGCCGTTGACGATGTAACCCAGCCAGCTTTTATGCAGCCTCCTGTTCCGGAGGGTTCATTAGAGGAAGCCAAATACAGTTCCGATATAAAAACTCCGGACGATCTGGATATGCTGGTCACCTCAAAAAACCATGACCTGAAAGGAAACCGTATTCTTAGACCAGAACCTGAACACTGGCTCTATGCTCTAGTTACACTTCAGACAATGGAGGGCTACGGTGGAAAGTATAATTATGGAATTAGTCGTATGAATGGAGGTGGTGGAAATAGGCCGTTATTAAGCCTGGCATCAAAGTTAACCTGGAGTAGTAGGTTTAATAGAGATCTAAAAGTGCTTTTGGAATACAGAAGTCAATTGACTGAGTTTTATCAAGAGAATGGTTACAGTCTACTTTGGACTATTTTTTGGAATGGCAGTAAGAATAATTGCATACAGGTATACGAATGCGACCCATTTTTTATTGAAATTTGCAGAAGAATTCGATTAAAAAAAACAGTAAACCAAATTCATTGTTTGAATGCAACAACAAAGTCACCGCGGATTTATATGCCTGATGAGTTAAAGGGAGTTATTTATGATCCATGGATGCCAATCAAGAGCAGTAATACAAAAGTTCTAACTGTAGGCAAGAAAGGTTTTACCTATAAATTAATTCAGGAAATATTATTGGGTGAAAGTTATAAGAAGCCTAAAACTTTAGAATTTCAATCATATGAGAAAATGGGTATGTATCTAATAAGTCAAACTATAGCAAGAGGTGGAAGAAAAACAGAAACTAATGGATTACATAGACGATTTGTCCAAATATCCCCTAAAATTTCAAGTATTCTTTTAGGTGATAAAAAACTGGAAAATAAATTAGCAAAGAGATCTTCCGAAAGAATAGCTTTAGCTTCAGTTACCCAAAATAAGATACTTTTCCCTGCTCTTTCAGAATTAATAAAAAGTGGTTCGAAGCAAAAAGTTGATTATAAATATTTAGCTAAAAAAATTGATCCTTGGATTGCCCACTTTGACCAAGAGATTGATCGCAGATTTTTTGAATCACTTTGGGCATCGGTTGAGATGGAGTATGAAAAAGCAAAATCTCAGTGGGAAAAGATTCTTCTCCACGAAGCAGAAAAAATATTAAATGAAGCCGAACGAAGCACACCTATTGCCCAGATTCGTCGGCTTCGTGCGATCAGTAATGCACGTTCAAAGTTTTACGGAAAGGCAAGGGAGACATTTGATTACGTCTGGGAACATCCAACTCTCACAAAATAAACCAATTAACACTTATGAATTCTGAAACAACCAAAGACCCCAATAAACTAAAATCAGAATCAGGAAATCGAATTGAATATGGAAAAATTGTCGGGAAAGTGGCCTCAATGATGGAACAGGAAGGAGCGCTCTCAACAGGAGAAATGGCGGATCTTCGTCGCATTTCTCCCGATCAGCCCTTTACCCCGGCCCTTTGGCGCTTGTTGATGTTACTAAAACTGGATGAGTCACCGGGCTGGATACGACAGGAACATTGGGAACGGCGATGGGCGACTCTTTTTATGGGGATGGCCCACTGTGCCGGTCTGCACAAGTATGAAATTTCTTTGGGCGAAGCCCTTGCCGAGGCGGGCTGGTCTGAACTGCGTTTTGTACAGCTTATGCGGGCAAAGGAGG
>SLGL01000179.1 GCA_007123785.1 Balneolaceae bacterium | reverse complement strand
AGACCAGAGCGTTGAGACTTCATTCTCTGCGCCGGCACGGATCAACCCAAGCTCCATCAGCCATACAACACCGTATGTAAGTACAAAGGTGAAACCGATCAGCCCGACGTGAAACGTAAGAGACTCGATGTTTTCTGGTGAGGTGGTAATTTTTTCCTCTTGATTGGGCTGCGGATCATGAACAATACCTGTTTTTAGATCATCTGAAACCTCAGTGGCAGAGTCAAGATAAACCGCTCTTCCTTTTTTGATACCCTGCCGTACCAGCCCGATTCCCACTGTGTAGGCAACCAGAAATCCGATCGCCGAAAAGGTGAGGCCTACAATACCGCCGTGTTCAAATCCGAACTGTTCCCAGTTCAAACCAATGGAGTAAGCGATACCCGGGTTCATACCAAAAGCCAGCGGTGGCAAAAAACCAATTCCGACGAAGAGCTCCGGCATAAATGTATAAAAAAGAAGAAAGGCGATCAGCAGCCCGATGATTGCCTGGACCAGGTAGACTGAGATAAAAATCAGACCGAATTTCACAGATGAAAGCCCGATTTTTTTCCGGGGAGCGCGCAGGCTCAGTGCGATAAACAAGAGGGCCAGAAGATGGTAGACATAGCTGCCGAGGCGGTCGGAGGTGAGGTCAATCCAGCCTGTGAGATTGGCACCAAATATCAGGCCGATGGTTCCGGCAATAAGATTGGCTGGGATCAGGAAGTGCTGAAAAAACCTGGTATTGGCACGAATCCAGGTGCCCAATACAAGCAACAGTCCCATCCATGCAAAATCGAGAAAAAATTTACCTGCTGTGATATCGAGCGTCCAGGAACTCATCAAAGAGATTTGACGGGCTGTTCACCCATCTTAAGGCGGTCGATATATTTTTGCCACTGTAGTGCGCTTTTTCCTTTCAGATCGATCTGAAGCGTTAGATCGGAAGTGGTAACAGTCAGTTTATGATTCTGTTCCACTGAAATGTAACGGATTTCATCCAGGCCAAGATCAAATGTCTGAGAACCCATCGAGATAAGCAGGCGATTGGTAAATAATTCTACATAGGCGCGGTCCAGTTTTACGAGCTGATGTTCATCATCCACCATGTATATCTGGCTGCCCGGTTTTTCAAGTACCACTCCAGTTTCGGGGCGTTTAAATGCCATCGGCATAGAATTAATCTTTTCGTGCAGATCTATGATAGAAACAGTCTCGCCGTCCTGTCCGATTAACCTGGAGTTCACATTCATCTGGTAGCTTAAAGCTGATTCCCGGCTGTAGACGTGAACGCCGTCAGGTGAATAGATTGCACCGTTAACTCCGGTATCCGGACAGCGATAAAGGAAGCGCTGGATTCCAGCAGCAGGTTTACTGCATGATTTTGGATAAGCATCTTCGGGTGGGTAGTATTCATCAAAGCTGATCAGTTCGCGACAGGTTTTAGCAAACGAATCGTAATCATCATAATCGGAGGCATTCAGGGGATTCATAAATCTTAATTCAACACTGCCTCTGCGATATTTATCGGCCCAGCGTGGCCATCCCAGGTGTGAGCCATGAATCTGAACTGGATGAACCGGGATACCCATCTTCCAGAAAAGTTTCAGGGTGGTTTCGATAAGAGGCTTTGGTTTGCCATCCCACCGGCGCCCGCCCTCGGGGAAAATCACGATCATACGGCGCTGTTCGATCATTTTAATGACACTGCGGATAATTCCCGGTTCCGGTACATATTTACTCGTTGGAACAATGCCGATGCTGTCCATAAAAATACGGGGCAGGGTTTTGTGGAATTGGTCGCGGGTCATGACCCCGGCCGTCGGCTCCTGAACCATACCCAGATTGAGGATAAAGGGATCAAAGTAATTGGAGTGGTTACCATATATAAAACAGGGGCCGGTAAGCGGCATATTGTGACGGTTGGTTATTCGCGGGTTGAACACATACCTGGTTGCCGGTATAATGGTTTTCCGCATAAATATGAAAGCCTTGTTTGAATAGCCCCGTTCATTTTTCTTAAACCTGAAACCTTTAATCATCCGGTGGAGTTGTTAATTCTGCTTTTTTGAAATGTTATTTTGATGTAACTGAATTTATAGAAGTGAGAGGGCAAAAGGCAAATAACCGGCGGTGTTTGTAGTTTGGTTGATATGATGAATGTATAAATTCCGATAAATTTACTGACCAATTTTTCCCGGCACTATGGAGTTTCAAAGGCCATGTGCACACTGTTTTCTGTTATTTTTTTTTCAATATTCCAGTATTTCAGACAGAACTTCTGAAATAGCGATTCCAGATCAACAATGTTAATCTCGTGATTTCAAAAAGGCCTTAACTTTTTCCGCAATACATTCGGGATGATAATTACTCACATCTGCCTTTATATAAAAGGGCAGCAGTTCTTCTCTTCCAAATGACTGCAGTGAAGAATGATTATTATTTTCTAAAACAATAACCAGCGGCATATTAGACGGATTACAATACACAGATAAAAGCTTCGGTATCATTCTCTGCTGGGTACCAATAATCACTACTTCTGCATGTAAAAGCGAATGTATCAATTCGTATAGTTTGGTATTCTTTTCTCCAATGCAGGTCTTCACTCCATCAAGCTGGCTAAATTTTTCAAAAGAATTTTGATCATACGTTAATTCATGATTTTTCAACCGGCTGATCTGTGTATCTGTCCATCCCAAGGCCTCCTGGTTTTGATATGCCTTTTGAAATGTTCTCTGAAAACCATCAGAAAAGATCCGCACAGAAAAAAAATGGTCATCAAAACAGTGCAAAAAATCTTTGATAAATGAATAATATTCGTCCGTCCGGATGATACTATCGTCTTGAATATCCCGAAATGAAGAAATTTCTTTATACGCATTGTTTTTAATACCCCATACAAAAACATATGTGTCCCAGGGGGTCTTAATCACGCCTGTATCCCCCTGGCGAATATGGACAAAAAAAGGCCGGGATTTCTTCTTATATGTAATTGTCTGTGGTTTTAATTCTCTCGCATGATTGTAAACCGATCTCAGATCATGTTGAAAGCTGTAGTACTCTTTAGATGAATTAAACATTTTAAAAAAAGAACTGTGCCCCTTTAACCTGAACCTGACAAGTACATAATCACCGGGTGATGTAATTTCTGTTAACAATTTCAGCTTTAAATAGGTGACCAGATGCTTTTTTTGGGCAATCCCTCTGTTGAAAAAATAACTGTCATTCTCCATTTCAAGATCCACCCTTTTTACATCATCTGATCCAAGTATTTTGTGAGAAATGCCGGTGAAAAATTTATTCAGCCCTAAAAATGACTATT
>SLGL01000480.1 GCA_007123785.1 Balneolaceae bacterium | reverse complement strand
GTTCATGTTGATTCCAAAGGTTTATTTTTTGTTATTTTCCTCACCATTTTCGAGAGGAGATTCCTGTTAAATTTTTTCAGCTATCTTCATCTGATTTGTTAATAAACTTTTTTTCATACCAGACGACTCCTCCGGCAAACAGCATCGACAGACCGATAAAAATAGAACCTGTATAGGGCCATGAGCAGGCATTGATATTCAGCAACTGCTTGCATCCGATTAGCGGGGGCTGATAGGTCATGCCCGGTACTTTAATCGGGGCATCCGGGCTCAAATTATTTCCGTATTCGTGGCCCCACAGGTAAAAATCTACCAGTCCGGCAACTCCCAGGATCACCATTAGTATAATCCAGGTAATCACCAGTTTCATGCTTCCGATAGCAGCAGCGATTAAGCCAAAAACAATTAAAAATCCGATGACCCAAGGCATCACATCAAATTCCCAGAAATCCTCTCTGTGAATTTCTGCCATTCCGATGTAATGGTTCAGCGTATTAATACTCTGTAAATCGTGCCTTTTATGGCCGGTTACATCATCAATGTGAATGTACATGCCAATTCCTTCAGGATACTGTGGTGCAGACATGTCGATAGTCCAAAACGGAAAATAAAACAGGCCTGCCAGCAGCATCGCCGCTAATCCCATTGCTATTCTTGATTGAGTTTTCATTTTATTTATGATTCTTTTGAAAGTTTTTTATTTGATGAAATTTATTTCACTTACTCTTTAGAGGCAGGGAGATTTCACTAAGTAAAAGACCGTCGGTTTTAAATTCCCGGATCCGGTTTTGAAACCGGACCCGGGTTGCTTTGGGATCAACTACACCCGGCTTTCACGCCGGGCTGAGGGGTAAAGCGTTAGTTAGTACCAGTTCTCCAGGCAAGGGAAACGTCCGAGTCAGCCGCTGATACCCGAATGTACCCCTGCATCTCCTGGTGGAGTGCCGAGCAGAAAGCCGTGCAGTAGAACGGATAAATTCCGGTTCTTGTCGGCTCCCATTTCAGGGTTTTGGTCTGTCCGGGTGCAACCAGAATTTCAGAGTTCTGAGCACCTTTCACGGCGATTCCGTGTACCACATCCCACTCCTGCTCAAGGTTCGTCAGGTGGATATATACCGTGTCGCCAACGCGAATTCCTTCGATGTTATCAGGCCGGAAGTGGCTTCGGGTTGAACCCATGTAGATTCGTACCACATCTCCATCCCGCTCAACACGGTTGTCGGCGATTCTCAGCAGTGCATGCGGATGGTCGTTCTCTTCCATCTCGTAAATCTGCTTCACATTTTGTGTGATTTTATCAGCGCGGATTGCTTGTGCGTAATGCGGTTCTCCAATGGTTGGAAAATCAAGCAGCAGTTCCATTCTGTCGCCGGAAATATCATAAAGCTGAGCCGGGTGGTTCTGCTTTGGTCCGGTTGGCAAATAGCGGTCTTTGGCCGTCTTGGTGAGGCCAACGAGGTATCGCGCATCGGGATTTTTGGTGTCGCCACCGGTAATCATCAGGTGGCCGATGGAGTAGTAGGCGTCAATTCTGTCAACTACTTCAAAGGTTTCGAGAGACCATTTTACGATCTCTGATGAGATGTAAACCGAGGTGTAGGCATAGCCGCGGCCATCAAATTCGGTGTGAAGCGGGCCTAATCCCGGATTTTCAACTTCACCTGCGATGGTTGCGTCATAACTCAGGATAGGGATATTTTCCACATTTCCTTCAAAATCGCGGTTTTCGATAGCTTCGATCATTCTACTGAACGAATGAACCGGAATCACAGTGGCAAGTTTACCGCCTGCGGCGATGTATTCTCCAGTGGGATCAATATCGACACCGTGCGGAGATTTGGGTGTGGGCAGAAAGTAGATGAATTCCTGGCCATCTTCCGGTGTAAGTACGGTTACCTGGTCTTTTACATCGTTGATTGCGAATCCCTGATTGCCTTCGTAATAGTTATGATAATACTCGGCACTCATGGTTTCACCGTGACCATTGCGAACCAGTTCGGCGGCGCGTCTCCAGTTAACAGCAGCTATGTAATCTTTGTCATTTCTTGACGCATTTACCTCAAGCATGGTGTGAGCTTCTTCCGTGTTATATGTGGTGAAGAAGACCCAGTCCTCAGAAACTCCTTTTCCGGCACGGCCCAGGTCGTAGTTATACGGGGGTACGATGATTTGAAAGCCCATATTCATCATACCGGTCTCGGGGTCCAGCTCAATGAAAGAGAGGGCTCCGCGGAATTCCTCGCTGTAACTGTCAATCGGTACGTCCAGATCCATCTCATAAGGGATACTGAAACGAGTTGCACCGATTACATACTCCGAATTGGAAGTAACAAACGATGAAGCGTGATTACCGCCAGTGTTGGGAAGCTCCAGAATCTCTTTGGTTTCAAATGTCTGCAAGTCAATACGGGCAATTCGCGGCGTATTGTTTGCATTGATGTAGATCCAACGGCCGTCCGCATCACCATTGGTTTGTGATATATGCGGATGGTGAGAATCATCCCAGGGGATAAATCCATAGCTTGTTTGCAGAAGTGGCTTGGTCTCTTCGGAGTATCCGTAACCAGTTTCAGGATCCTGTGAAAATACAGGAATCACTTTCAGAAAACGGCCTGAAGGAAGTCCCCAGACACTGAGCTGCCCGCTGTATCCACCCGAGAAGAAGCCGTAGTATTCATCGTGCTCTCCCGGAGCTACATACACTTTTTGGGCGGCATCCCGCGTGTCCATCATACCCTGCTGGGATGGGCATCCCGCCAAGATAAGTCCGGCTGCAGCAATCAAGCCTATACCGACAAAAAGGCTGCGTAGTTTTTGTGTTTTATCTTTTTTCATTGTATTGGTTTTTAGTGGTTTGGATGTTATTCATTAAAGGTTTGCATCATAGTCTCGCATAAATTCAACAAGTGCTCTTGCATCTTCTTCACTTACATTTTGATAGGGCATTTGTGTTAAATATTCACGCAGTAGAGCCTGACCGATAGGATGTCTGTCAATATTTTCCCGCGGGTTCAGAATGAAGTTCATTATAAATTCAGGAGTACGGGTTTCAGTAACACCCGCTAGCGGTGGACCTACCATACGCCCCTGCATATTGTGACACATTTCACATTTCATCTCGTAGATATTCCGTCCTTTTTCAATTTTTTCAGGGTCCAGTTCATCATCCAGAGTTATTCTTTCAGTAATAGGGCCAATTCCGTGTTCCAGTTCAAATTCTGTTAACCCTTCCTCCTGGGTGTCAGGCTGGCTGGCTCTGTCAGCTCTCTCTTCCCCTCCGCAGGCAGTTAGAGAAAAAGCCAGAACTAAAAAAATGAATGTTGTGAGTAGGTTTTTAATAGATGTCATAGTAATTAGATTTAAGAGTATTATGTCTTCAAATAATTCAAAAAAAGGTTACAAATTTGCGAATTGAGCACTTTTCCTCTCAAAGGATCGCTGCAATTCCCTGTTTTTTGCGATCGCTTCCAGATTGTACTCATTCATCATATTGATGATATCTGTTTTTAAAACTGACCACTGATCATGAAGCGCACAGGGTTTCATAACTCCGCATCCGGGTAAACCAAGCACACATTCATTAATCATATAATCGCCATCGATAGATTCGACGACATCCATGAATGTAATTTTGTTTGCCGGCCTGGCCAGTTTTACCCCGCCATTCGGGCCCTTATACGATTCCAGAAGTTCTGCTTTAGTCAACTCCTGCAATACCTTGGTCAAAAAGTGAAACGAGATATTCAACTCATCACTCAGCTCGCGAATGGTAATGAAACCATCGTTTTTTTTGGATGCAATCAGCACAGAAGCCCTGAGTGCGTAAATACACGATTTTGATAAGAGCATGAGGGTGAATTTGAAATCAGAACTAATGGTATTAAGACTATTTTATCTTAATATACACAGTTCATGATATACTGGTCAAGATTATTTTTAGTTTTTTTATTAAATCTGTCACAAATGAACCAGGCTGATAAACATGCAATCAGTGTTTTACTGGCAGAGGAGCATCTCTACATGAAAATAAATCGAATAATTTTAACAATTTCATTGTGAATAAAGAGAGATGGCGTTAGCCAGATGATCTCACAAAACATCAAGGGAATGTGCGGAACCTGTTTCTTGGCCATCTATCATAACCCCTCTTCAATAAATTGAATTCGGGTTTCATAGGTGGGTTTGTTTTCCAAGGGCAATTCGTCTTCATCAATAAAGCTCATGATGGCTTTGTGAGAGGTGGATCGCCCCTCAGGTGTTGTCCAGAGTATGTGCCCGACATTGCGGATAAGATGACTTCGGCTGATGGAATAATGCTCGAAATACTCCATCGCAAATCCGCGCGGAACATAGCTGCATTCACCAAGAAGCAGCAGCACAGGTATGCCAAGTTCACGAAGATCGGGCTTTTCCGCTTCCATGAAAGTTTCCCGAATAATCATGGTAGCTAAAAGATTTACAGGAAGGTGTTCAAATTCAAGAAGCTGATCTTCATGTTCCCTGCAATAGGAATTACTGACTGCTTTTTTCTGAAGATCGGGCCCAAATGAATATAAAACCTCTTTCTGCCCCACGAATCGATTGTCGCTTGGAAGTATCATGGATAGCAGAAGTCTTGGAGAACGGATGACTTCATGGAATTCCAGCCCGTCCACATTCTCAGCTTTAGTTGTTTTCTTTTTAAAGTGAGGATGGTCTGAATCTATATCTGCACCCGGCAGCGGACCTGGTTCGGTAAATATGATTTGGCGAACATCAAAAAGTTCTCCATAGTCAGCCATAAATGATGTAGCCAAAGCTGCTCCATACGACTGGCCAAATAAAATGACAGGAGTATCAACCTTTTTAATTACTTCCATAAGATCGTCCACATTTCCCTGGTGTGAATATTCGGAAAGGTCTACAGTGGGTGAACGGCCGGCACCCACCTGGTCATAAATAACCACCCGAAATCCTTCATCAGAAAATCCGGAAATAAAGTCACGGTCAAAGTCGCGCACATATGCACCCGGGCCACCATGTATAAACAGAATAGTCTCCTCCCTCGGCTCTGTATTCTCAGGCGGAAGGTGCTGAGAAACGGAAACAGTACGGTCACCCTCCAAATCCCACATTTCGAAGCGGGGATCATCCGGGTCAATGGGAAAATCAAACTGTTTAAGCGGTACCATTGACCAGGCCGCAAACAGAAACGCTATCATTACTGGAGCAATTCGCAGCATTTTCCCGATTAAGCTCAGTTCCCTTCTTGCTACTATCAATGCCAGACCAACTCCCGCCGCAAGTGTAATTCCAAAAGCCGGGTAGCCGTGAAGGTAGCCATTTGTTATCCAAAGCAATCCCGTTAAAAGTGCAAATAGTAAAGCACCTGTCAGGAAATAAAGAAGAGTCAATCCGATGATTTTCAATACTTTCAAAGGTCTGAATTTTTTGAAATGAATATCCGGATTATATCATGTTGAAACAGTGCTTGTAATTTGGATTGTTCCCAGTGCAGATTTAAACAGTTAAACATCGGATGAGTTTTTTAGAAAAAATAGAATAATTAAATCCAGAAAGACTCATCCGATGAGGTCACGAAAGAAAAATTAATCCAGCCCAACCCTGGCGTAGAAATCAACAAGAACATCGCGGTATTGACGATAACGTGGCAGATCGGTGTGTTTGGCACCGGCAATTTCAACGAGGCGCTTTTGGGTGGAGGCGGATGCCTCGTACAGCTCTTCGGCCATTCGGAAAGGTGTTACATCATCAAACGCACCGCCCATAATCAATACAGGAAGGTTGATACGCTCCACACGTACCAAATTATTCTGATCCTGAATGGGCTGATCGATGCGGAAACGAACAAAGGGACGGGCGATCCACGGCACCAGGCGGCGGGTCCAGCGATTTACCTCGGTAATCGGGCTTTCCAGAATATATCCGGCAACTTCTTCCTCTTCGGCAATCATTGCGGCGAGGAAGGTTCCCATCGCATGGCCGTGCACAAAAATGGTTTCCTGCGGGGAAGGGGCGGCGCTTCTGGCATAACTGTATGCAACCCGTGCATCGGTTTTTAACCCCTCAACCGTTGGAGTTCCGCTGCTTCGCCCATATCCTCTGTAATCGAGTAGCAAAATATTAACAGGCACATTTCGGTACGCCTCAATAAGCGTGCGTGAGGTCACCATTAAAAAACCGGTACCACCGTAATAGATGACAGTCGCATTGGCATCATCGCGCTCCAGAAACCACGCATCAATTTCAGTGCCATCTTCCGACTGAAGGTTGACATCATGCAGCTGGTACGGATCAATATTGAAGGTTTCGGGTGTAACGGTGCGGTAGGCATCAAATGCATCGCGCTCGGTGATTTCGATCGTGGTACAGGCACTTAAAAATAAAAAGAAGAGGACAGAAACTGCCAGAGTATAATTTTTCATAGAACTTTTGATAGAATGATCGTTTTTTTTGAAGAAAGAAAAAGGCACTGGAAATCAAAATTACCTCTTCACCAGCCCGTACTGCTTTTTAACCAGGTTGTTTACACTAATATAGGTTTCAGTTGAATATTATCCATGAAAAATTTTGAGAACCAACGATGAAAGTTCTTTTTATACAGAGTCGGAATCGTTTCAGTTGTCATAATTAACAGAATTATAATCCTTTAAAGACATAATTTTAATCTTGATTTCCGCCTCTGAGTGTTGCAAATTTTCACCCTCAAATCTCAAACATATTATTTTTTAAATCAGATTTCATATGAAGTCTGTTTTATCCGTTGTTTTCGCCTTAGTATTCCTGTTTTACTTTTCTGATGAAGTTTTATCCCAAAATTATGTACAAGGTTATGTATATGAAGACCTCAATCAAACAGGCCAGCTTGATGACGGCGACCCCGGAATTCCCGGAGTGATGGTCTCTAACCAGCTTGATCTGGCAATTTCTACCTTCTTTGAAAGAATGAGGGAAGAGTATGACGATAAATTTCTCGGTTGGATTCAGCCCATCCAGACCACCCACATCTGGCGGGCCGATCTCCCGGAAGGGCTTAGCACAGGTATCAATAAACTGGAAATTCATTCCCGTGATATGTTCGGGCAGGAATTTACTCAAACGAAAGTGCTGGAGATTGTGGAGTAAACAAGATAGCAATTGACATCAGCAGATTTTATACTGATGTGAAAACTTCAATCTGCCTGTTTTCATCAGGCTAAATGAGCTTCTTATGTTCGAAATTGTGGAATCCGGTGCTAAAATCAGCAAGTCACAATACAAGAAAAGGCTTCCGGAGCTCCGGTTTGAACTATTACAGGCTCAGTTTGCACTTCAGAAAGCCGGGATTCCGCTGCTTATTATTCTGTCCGGAGTAGAGGGTGCCGGAAAAGGTGAAGTCGTAAACCGGCTCAATAGCTGGTTGGACACCCGATATATCGAAACAAATGTGTTTCGGGTTGAATCGGACGAACAGAAACGCCGCCCTTTCTACTGGCGGTACTGGCGAAAACTGCCGTCAAAAAAACAGGTGGGTATTTTCATCGGTTCATGGTATCGTAGTTCCATTCTCAAACGTGTTCAAGATGGTATTAAGGATGCCGAATACGATTCGGAATTACACCGCATTCTTATTCATGAACAGATGCTTGCCAAAGACGGGATGCTGATTGCAAAATTTTGGTTCCATATTTCTAAAAAAGAGCAGAAAAAACGTCTCCGGGTGCTGGAAAAAAATGAACGTACCCAGTGGAGGGTCACTGAAGAGGACTGGAAACACCACGACCAATATGATGATTATAAAACAGCGAGCGAGCGCGCCATTCGAAAAACCGACACTGCCGACGTACCCTGGCACGTGTTAGACGCTTCGCAGGATCGATATCGGGACCTTGCTGTGATGGAAATTTTGCTGCAAAAAATGAATATGGCACTCAAATATAACGGCGGTGAAAATGAGAGTTCAGCAGGAAAAAATATCCAGTCACAATCTGCCCTCAAGCCAAAAAACATTCTCGACCGGATTGATTTAACGCAGGCTATTGAACAGGACGTCTACTCTTCAGAATTTGATGAATTAAAACTGGAAATCGATTACCTGGCCTGGCAATGCTACCGGAACGGGATCTCTTCAGTTTTTGTGTTTGAAGGATGGGATGCGGCGGGGAAAGGAGGAGTCATACGCCGGCTGATTCAGGCGATGGACGCTAAACTTTACCGTGTTATTCAGATAGCCGCTCCCACCGATGAAGAGAAAGAACACCACTACCTGTGGAGGTTCTGGCGGCATATTCCGCGGGATGGTAAAATTACGATATACGACCGCTCCTGGTATGGACGTGTACTTGTGGAGCGGGTAGAGGGATTTGCCACAGAAGCGGAGTGGGGCCGGGCCTACAGCGAAATCATTGAGTTTGAACAGCAGTTAACCGAACATGGAACGATCGTTCAGAAATTCTGGCTGCATATCAGTTCTGATGAACAGTTAAGACGATTCAAAGAGCGTGAAATAACAGATTATAAAAAGCACAAATTAACTGAAGATGATTGGCGCAACCGCGACAAGCATGAACTTTACAAAGACGCTGTTCACGATATGGTTGCCAAAACCGGCACGGAGTATGCCCCCTGGAACATTATCGCCGCTGATGACAAAAATCACGCTCGGATCTCCGTGCTGAGAATCATCCGGGATAAGCTGGAAGAAGCGCTTAAATCTGCCTGATCACTTCACCACACCTCATCATTCGGTCTCCGTGGTAAGGATTGCGGATATCTTCTTCGCGACTCAGCCAGTCAGCAGAACCATCACGCACCATCGGGCAGCTCTGATGATACACCTCGTATCCAACGGGGCGGAAGGTGTCCACCATATCGATCATCGCATCGGATATATACTCAAAATGATAGCGCTGATCGTCTACATCATCCTGGCTGATTAGTTCACTGCTGCTGTTAACAATTACTTCGCTGAAGGAAATCCATATCGCCTGTGTCTCTTCATTCAAGCTGGATGCATCAACACCATCCGCCTCGTTTTTAAAGGTTTCAGCATACATCTTGGCTTGTTCCGCATCCGATTCAACCAGTGCGTTTTTCAGATCAAAATAGTGTTCCAGGATTGTGGCCATCTGTCCGGTAAATTCCGGGGTGGTTTCAATCATCTGCATCTGCATCTGTTGCTGGCGCTGTTCCTGTTGAGCCTGTTCTTGTTCAGTTTCACCACATGCGGCAAAAAACAGTAAGACAAAGGGGATAAGGTAAACGAATGAACGATTCATAAATATGTTAATCTAAAGTTGGTTTGATTTTGTAATAAAAATAATAATTTCTCTGCCGTAATGAATGCAAATTCACTCATCTTTATTATTTTAAAACAAAATTGTTGTGAGCTGTTCGTAAAAATGCTGCCTCTGCTCCACCGGAGGTCTGAGCCAGTCGGCTTTTTATGCGTTTATCAATTTTGAAGATAGTATAAAAAGTTTAATTCACAGTGGCGCACGGATTTTTTTAGCGACGATACCTGACGGGATAAAAAGTTACCCGTATATCGCAGTTCAGTCGATAAATGCGCTCATTTAATCAGAACTATTAAATTATCCATTCAAAAAAATGAAGATAACTTCACTTCTTACTTCCATCACTGCTGTTTTATTGATTTTCGGTACTGCGATTTATTCCGAAAATTCCAACAGTGAAACGGAACCTGCAAACTTTGAAGCAGAAACAAATAAACTGGTGCTGGTAGCAGGAGCAGCAAGCCACAGTACCGGAACCCACGAACATCGCGCGGGGGTTATTCTATTTGAGCGTTGTCTGGCCGATATACAGGGACTGGAGGTGAGCACTCATTTTGAGGGATGGCCGGAAGATGATTCCGCTTTCGACAATGCCGATGCTATTTTCATGTTTATGGATGGCGGTGAAAATCACCCCGTTGTACAGGGCGACAGACTTCATCTCATTCAAAGGCACATTGACCGGGGGGGCAGTTACGGAGCGATGCACTATGCCGTGGAAGTGCCTGAGGAGAACGGCGGCGGGGAGTATCTCGATTGGATCGGCGGTTACTACGAAACTCATTATTCCGCCAACCCCATCTGGGAGGCTGAATTTAAATATATTCCCAATCACCCTGTGATGAACGGAGTGGAGCCGTTTTCCACGAATGATGAGTGGTACTTCAGCATCCGATTCCGACCTGATATGGCGGGAGTTACACCGCTTCTGGTAGCTACTCCGTCTGATGATACCCGCGACGGGCCTTACGTTTGGCCCGAGGGACCATACGAGCATATTCAGGAAGCAAAAGGGCAGAGCGAAGTGCTTTCCTGGGTGGTGGAGCGTAATGATGGCGGCCGAGGTTTTGGCTACACTGGCGGCCATTTTCATGATAACTGGGGTAATGAACACAATCTTACCTACGTACTGAACGCACTCGTTTGGTTGTCCGGTATGGATGTTCCGGCTGATGGAGTGCAGTGCCGGGTCAGTGAAGCTGACTTGCAGGAAAACCTGGATGAGTAAACCATGGAAGTCCGGGTTAAAAACTTCCGAAATAATACGTGACTTCGTTTCGAGTTGGCTCCCATCCAATGGAAATTCCGATATCTACTGAAAGATTACTGAGACGAAAGCGGGATCGAATACCTGCCCCGAACAGACTTCTTGACTCTTCCATAAGTCCGGGCTGGTCCAGATCTGCCACGGTCTGTGAAAACAGAACCAGATAAATATTGGAAAGGTAAAACGGGAGCAGTAGTCCGCCGTCATCGGGATAAACAAGCGGAATGGTGTATCGGGTATTGAGGATGCCCACGTTATTAGCTCCAATGACCGGAATTTCAGAGAAATTTTCTGATAACTGGCTCTGTACATTAAACACCGGAACATCGGTTTGTGTATAAGTTTCTGCCGAAATTCGGAGCGACTGGTTCCAGTGTGAAAGCGGTGATATAAAAGTGATGACTCCTGCTCTTAACCCTTTCCGTTGTGAAAGATTGCCTGTAATCGGCTGCTGACCGGTTTGAATTCTGATTTCATCACTGTTCAAACCGTAGCGGCCTTCGGCAAAAAGTGCCCAGCCGCTGTTGGGCTGAACATCGCGTATAAACTGACGCAGGTTCAGGTTCAGTACGGTGCGAAAGCCTACGGTATGACGAGTTCCGAACTCCGATACGGGTAAAGATGAAAGTTCCGGATCCAAAAATCGAAGCTGTGAAATAAAATACTGAGGTTCTAAGAGCAGCGAGCTGAACCGTGCATTGCTCTCAAGTCTCAGCGGTATGGGCACTTTCAGCGAGGCTCCGCGATTTTGCTGAAGCAGCGTGATAATTTCAGGGTCGGGTTGCAGTTCGGCATCTCCGTTTTCAAACTCACCGCCAACATTAAACCCTGTAAACACCGGTTCATTAAATAACTCCGTACGAAAACCCGGATAAAAACGCTTGTTTACGTATGAAAAGCTGTACCAGAATTTATCAGCCAGATGGTTCATTTCGCCAGACCACGCCTGCTGGTTCATCTGGTCCACACCTTCAAGCCGGATTCCAATTCGGTTGTGCCCGTTTTGGCGTTCATACGTGGGTAGCCAGATCCGGGGACTCAGCCAGCCGGTTCCGGTACGATATTCTGTAATCTCCCAGTCATCCTCGTCAAGTTCTATGTCCCGGTTCATAAGGGGCCGGGCGAGCTGTTCATCAATTGCGGGCTGATGTGTCCAGAGTTCACGCGGAACTGTACGGGATAGGGTGTCATCAATATCGAGCAGAAAGAGTTTTCGCTCATCCTTTTTCTGGCCAATGTATGCGATCGTGTTTCCATCGGGTGAGTAAGAAGCTTCAAATGCGTTGTGTGAGCTCTCGGTCAGTTGACGGACTTCATCGCTGCGGGTATCGTACTCAAACAGATTCATCGTTCCGGTAAAATCACTTACGAATAGAAATTTCTCTTCGGCGGGATGCCATGCCACATCATATACAGCGCCATTTTTAAAAACGATCTCTGCATCATCAAGAAAAAGCTCTTCGGTTTCATCGAGGTCTTCAAACCAGACTCCCTGTACACTTTTAACCCTGCCGATGACCGCCGCTTTGCCTTGCCGAAAAGGGTTCGGTGCAACTTGCACAACCGTGGAGTGGTATGGGCGGGAATATTTTCTTTTGATTTCACCGGAATGATTCAGCTTTATGAGACTCATTTCATTGGCATCAACCTGTAGTGCAGCGATAACATCATTCATAACCGCAGGCGAATTGAGGCGTTTTTTTTGTGTGATCCGTTCGGACTGTTTCGTTTTCAAATCAAGCTGATGGAGGTCGCCCTGGAAAATGTTGTCGTATAGTAAATCGGCATGGTACCTGGAATAGATCAGTGAACTTCTGTCTTCCGAAAGTTCATACTGATGATCTGAGGTGATCGATACTTCATAGACAAAACCGATCTCTTCGCTGGTGGTATTATAGTGGTAAAAACCGGTGGGCCGATTGCAGGTACGGGCAAAAAAAATAATGGATTCATGATCCAGCCATAGCGGACGCTGAAGTCTCTGGCAGTTTGCCGGAAAATTTACTTCAACGGAGAAGCTGTCTGTTATCGGTTCCAAATCGGCAAGCCGGGCGTTTTCAGTTTCTTTTTTCTCTTCGCTGAACCGGTTATAAAGTGTTCGAGGCCAATAACCGGTTGAATGACGGAGTGCGGTTCCAAAACCGAGAAGAGGCCATTTGTAGTGAAATTCGATGGCTTCCTTCATCGTTTCGTTTCCGTATGTTTGCAAGAGCCATCGGGTAAAATCATATCCGCCTATATAGTGGCGGTCGAACGGAGGAGTAAAATCTGTTCTTTGAAATAGTTGTCCCATCGACCATTCCCGCTCCGTATCCAGCAGGGTATTAAACTGGTTTCTGAAATAGGGGTAGTGGCCCCGTCCCGAACCTTCTATCGGGCCGTGGCTTTCATGATAAACAGCAATCCCTTCATGCACTCCAAATGGCGCCGCCGAGTGGACACTGCGGCGCATATCAGGTGAAAAAATTCCTGCCAGGCTGGTGAATGAGAATGGATTTACACTAAAGTGCATTACGTGGGCCAGCTCATGTGGCAGAACCAGTTCAAGCCAGTCTCCAGTGCGAGGATTCATGCTCTTCCCGATGTTAGGTGCCAGTTGAATTTCAGAACGAAAATTGTTTGTAGAAACGAATCCGTTTGGAATATCACTCTCGGTATTGATGATAAAAGGAAAGCTGCGGATGCTGCCCCCAATCAGCTTTTGGGCATCTTTATAATCACTCTCCAGGATTTTCAGTGAGCGAATGGCCTGTTCCTGATATTGTTCGGGATAGATGACCCGGAAATGATCAGTTGATATTTGCATCCAGTACTGTCCGGGAGCACGATATTCTGTCTGATAAAACTGTCCGTAAACCGGGTTTGCTAAAAGCAGGAAAAAAACCAGTAGATAGAGTTTACGGGTCATATACAGTAAGTTAAATCAGCATCCAGTAAAGATATATCAGAGCAAAAACCGAAAGAAAGGTGATGCCCGATACGCTCAGCCAATATAACCATTTTTTGGGCCTGAACGATTCTTCAACTTCGGGCCGATGGATCAGTTTATGATTCATAAATGCCAGAACTGGGGCTGCCAGAAAAGAGAGAGTGGTTGCAAGATCAATTAAAAATCGAAACTGATCTCCTAAAACAAACAGTAAAATAAGAGTGCCTGCACTGATGCCCACCAGGAGATAGGCATATACAGAACGGTTTTCGTCTGGTTTTTTGCCATCCCTGGTTACAAAAATCATTTGGTTTACCACTCGCGGATAGGTGTCGGTCACCGTTAGTGTGGTACTGAACATTGTGGTGAATGCACAGATAACAATGATGAAATAAGCCCACTCACCCAGTGCAACCGTGTAAAGCTCTATAAGCTGATTTGAAAAACCGGCCGCGCTTGCTGCAAAATCCTCCCCAGAGCCGTACATCACCAGGGCGCCAAGTGTAAGGAACGAAAGGGCAATGACAGCCGCCCCTATATATCCCAGGTTGAAATCGAAGAGCACTTCACTGAGTTTGGGTTTGTAACCGGTTTGCTTTATTCGTTCCACTGTCCAGATCGACTGCCATGCAGAGGCATCAATGGGAATTGGCATCCAGCCCATGAGTGCAATCAAAAACGCTACACCGGAAACGGTCCACACATCGGGTGCGAGAAAATCGGGTTTTGGTGTGTAGCCTATGTTCAGAAATGCGAGAATCATTGCTGTTATGGTCGAAAATGCAAGGACAATCATCAGTATTTTAATCGCTTTATCGAGCAATGCATAGGTGTTTCTCACAAGATATAAAACGGAGAACAGGAGAATGATGGCGCTCCATAAAAGGACAGGAAGATCTATCCCGGTGAGATTGGTGGCAAGGCTTGCAGTTACCATGGTTACAGCAGCATGTACGGCAAACATGGTGCTAACTGTAAAAATATTGAAAACCCAGAGCGCCCATTGACCCATACCTGCATAACCTTCTATCATATTTTTGCCTGTGGCGAGGGCATAACGAGGGCCGAACTCGAGAAATGGATATTTGAAAAAATTTGCAAGTACTACTGCCCAAACCAGTGCAAACCCAAACTCAGCTCCCGCACGGGTTGATTGAACCAAATGAGAAACGCCTATCGCTGCGGCAGCCATTATGATTCCCGGTCCCAAACTGTATTTAATTCCCTGTAGTGTAGATGATCTCATTATTTCAGGCTAAAAGCTTTTACAATCACACGACTTATTGATGGTTATTATTATAGCAAGTTGATCTCATTAATTTACCAGGGTAAGAATAACTTATTTATCTTCCTTAAATCCAAATCAACGATTCAAAATGGAACATTTCGACTCAGATTTTTTTTATTTTAAAGAAGTACTAACTAATATATAAAATGGAGGTTTTTAAAGGATGGTAAGCGAAAAAACAATCCAAGAACTCATCGATCATAAAAGTGACCTTTCTGTCACCATAACTTTGCCAACTCATAAAAAAGGAGAAGAATCAAAACAAGACCCAATTCGATTTAAAAACCTGATCGCAGAAGCTTCATCAAAAGTAAATGAAAAAGTTAAGAAAAACGGATTTTCAGAAAAATTGTTGAAACCAGCAAAAGAACTGCTGGAGAAACCTTTGTTTTGGTCTCATCTGGATAAAGGCCTGGCTGTTTACCTGACCGAAGATAAATTTGAAATTCATAAACTTCCCTATGATGTTGACGAGCAGGTATTTGTGGGAGATCATTTCCTGATTACTCCGCTTTTGCCTATGACCAGTATGGACGGTACCTTTGGTGTGCTATCTGTGAGCCGCC
Organism: Balneolaceae bacterium; assembly: GCA_007123785.1. Taxonomy (GTDB): domain Bacteria; phylum Bacteroidota; class Rhodothermia; order Balneolales; family Balneolaceae; genus Rhodohalobacter. The sequence goes on along the minus strand of SLGL01000480.1, from coordinate 17,987 downwards.
AGAATATCCGCCTGCTTCGATGTACCCGCAACACAGTGCAGGATATCACACCGTCAGAAATACCTACTTCTATTTCAGACTATCTCGAAATTGATCCGGAAAAGCAGCTTCAGTTCCACACAGGTGCCAGTGGCCAGGCCGCGGTGTTTTTTGGTCACAATGCTAACGAAGAGGATAAGATGGTTGTAGTAGAACAGTACTATCGTGAAATCGAAAAAGAGATAACAAAAACACTCAAATCGATTAGTGATCCTCTTATCCTGGTCGGCCTTGTTGAAAATACCGGCCTTTACAGAAAAGTAAACACGTATAAGCGCACGGTTAATACAAAAGTGAAACACAATCCGGATGAGCTCTCCGACAAGGAGCTGAAAGAGAAAGGTTGGGATGTTGTTCGTGAGTATTTTTTGAGTGATATGTATAACTCACTGGATAAATTTGCGAAAAGTACAGATGATAAAGTTTCGAACAATCTGGGTGAAATTGTTGAAGCCACTGTGATGGGTAAATCTCAAACCATTTTTATTTCAAAGGGTGAAAAAAAATGGGGCGTTTATGATGCCGAGAATCATACGGTTCATTACAGCAGCCAGCCCAAAAACGATGATGTGGAGTTGCTGAACTGGCTTTCCATCACAGCATTTAAAACCGGCAGCAAGGTTTATATTCTGCCAAAAGAAGAGATGCCAATACATTCTACCGTTGCGGCAGAATTTCGTTTTTGATTTTAATCAACTATTACCCGCCAGGTTTTTAAACCGGGCGGGTTTCTTTTTTTAAATTACTCTTTTTCTGCCAATTCAAGCCATATCATGGTTTTCTTATCGATCAAATCTGAGAGTTCTCCATAGCGTTCCGACTCCTCCCGGAGCTCTTCGGGTGAGAGCTTGCCGCTGGAAAGGGCACTTTCAATTTGTGATTTTTCCTCTTCGAGTGTTTGAATCTCTTTTTCCAGTTTGCCGAATTCTTTTCGTTCTTGAAATGAGAGTACATCAGATTCCTTTTTACGGGCAGGTTTTTTATTCACTTTCCTGGGTTCACTCTTCGTTTTTCCCTTTTTTTTCTGTTCGGTTTCCTCATTAACCCTCATCTGCCGATACTCCATATAAGTGCCATGGTGGTCGTAAATAACCCCGTCTCCTTCAAACACAAAATAGTGCTGTACCAGTTTGTCCATAAAAAAGCGATCGTGAGAGACAACTATCAGGCATCCGCCAAAATTTTCCAGGAACTCTTCCAGCTTTTGCAAGGTGGGGAGATCGAGGTCATTGGTCGGTTCGTCCAGGATTAAAAAATTGGGATTTTTGACAAGTACCATCATCAGACCGAGACGCCGTTTTTCTCCACCGCTCAATTTATGAACTGGTGTATACTGCATTTCCGGTGTGAACATAAAATGCTCAAGAAATTTGGATGCTGATACCCGATTTCCATCTGCCAGTTCGATCACCTCCGCCACTTCTTTGATCACGTCAATCACTCTCATCTCTTCATCGAAATGAATACCATCCTGCCGATAGTGACCGTATTCGATGGTCATGCCCGTTTTTACATCGCCCGAATCGGGTTTTTCTTCACCGGTTATAATTTTCAAAAAAGTGCTCTTTCCCACTCCGTTTTTTCCGATAATGCCGACTTTCTCCCCTTTCTTGAAAGAGTAACTGAAATCATCCAGGATAACTGTATCACCGAACTCTTTGGAAATCGTTTCCAGTTCCAGGATCTGACCGCCCATTCGTTTCATCGAAACATTTAGTTCAATCTCGCTCTCCTGCCTGCCCTGCGATGCCTGATCCTTTATTTCATAAAAAGCATCAATCCTCGATTTTGATTTTGATGTGCGTGCTTTGGGCTGGCGGCGCATCCACTCCAGCTCTTTTTTCAGAAGCTGGCCGGCTTTTGCAGTTTCTGTTTTTTCGATCTCCTCCCGCTCGGCTCGTTTCTGTAAAAAATAGCTGTAATTACCTTTATGATGATACAATTGGCTGTCTTCCATTTCTATGATGTGATTGCAGACCCGGTCGAGGAAATAGCGGTCGTGCGTTACCATGAAAAGTGTGATGTTGCTTTTGGCGAGGTAGGCTTCCAGCCATTCGATCATTTCGACATCCAGGTGGTTGGTTGGTTCATCTAAAAGAAGCAGGTCAGGCTGATCCAGAAGTACAAAAGCGAGGGCTACCCGTTTTCGCTCTCCTCCCGAAAGTGTTGATATCGGTTGATCCAGATCATGAATATTCAGCCTGCCTAAAATTTGTTCCATTCGCTGCTCGTAATCCCACGCATTGGCTCTGTCCATAGCAGAAGTAGCTTTCATAAAGGCTTCCTGGGTGCTCTCATTAAAATTTTCTGCCTGGGCTGATACAGCTCTCTCATATTCCTGTACAATTTCTATCATTCCGGAATTTCCCTGCGAAATAAATTCACGAATGGTGAATGAGGGATCCAGTTCCGGTTCTTGTTCAAGGTAGCCAATATCAACCTTGTTTTGTACCATCACCCGGCCATTGTCCTGGGTCTCTTTTCCGGCCAGTATTCTGAGTAGTGTGGACTTACCGGTCCCGTTCTGCGCTACAAGTGCGGTTTTATCACCTTTTGATATGCCAAAAGTGATATTTTCAAATAGCGGTGTCATTCCAAAACTTTTGGACAGGTTTTCTACGGAGAGATAGGTCATAAATCGAAGTCTGTAAATCTGTTTAAATGCATTTTTCTGGTTGAAAAATAATACTTTTCTGAACCAAGCCTTATTATTTATCTTAAATTAGATGAACGTTTCATTCGACAGGACATTTCTTTTTAAACTTGTGCGAGCAAAAATGCCATACGGCCGATACAAAGGCTGGTATATTACTGATCTGCCTCTTCATTATCTGGAGTGGTTCGGGAGAAAAGGTTATCCGAAAGGAGCACTGGGCCAGTATCTCTCTACAATGTTCGAAATAAGAACAAACGGGCTGGATCATATCCTGCGTCCCATCATCAGGGCTGAACGGAATAAAGAAGATCGATTTTAATTCATTACTTCTTTTTATTGTTTGGATATATTCTGAGATAAATCAATTTAAAACATGACTCAACTAATAACATGCTGGTACTTGTAATAAACTGTGGCAGTTCGTCTGTAAAGTATAACCTGATTGAAACCGAGGGAGAATCGGAAGTTTGTAGTGGAATTGTAGAACGAATTGGTGCGGTTACATCCATTGTAAAACATCAGCCTGCGGAAGGTGATTATCTGAAAGATACTAAAGTGATTTCGAATCACAGTGAGGCCCTTCTTGAAATTATGAACTATCTGCTTAGCCCGGAAAGCAGTCTTATTTCCTCCCCTTCCGATATCAAAGCTGTGGGACATCGAGTGGTGCATGGCGGGGAGATGTTCAAAGATTCCGTGCTGATTGACAATGTAGTGAAAGATGCTATAGAGCAGGCATTTGATCTGGCTCCGCTTCACAACCCTCCCAACTTGAAAGGTATTCAGGCGGCAGAAGAACGCCTTCCGGATGTTCCTCACGTGGCAGTTTTTGATACCGCTTTCCACCATTCACTGCCAGCTTACGCGTACCTTTACGGAATTCCGAACCGGCTTTACCGCAGGCACAAAATCCGGCGATATGGATTCCACGGAACCTCACACTATTTTGTGAGCCGCCAGTATTATAAACTGACCGACAAACACAAAAAAGATACCAAAGTTATCACTTGCCATCTGGGTAACGGTGCATCAATTGCAGCGATCCGGGGCGGGGACTCGGTAGATACCTCAATGGGTTTTACACCCCTTTCCGGCATGGTAATGGGCACCCGCAGCGGGGATCTGGACCCTTCAATTCTGTTTTATATCGTGGAAAAAGAGGAGTTGCCGCTGAACAGCCTGCATGCCATGCTGAATCGGCACAGCGGACTTCTGGGACTGAGCGGATATGCCAGCGATATGCGAGACCTGATTGCCGAGGCTAACAACGGTGACAGGCGCTGCCAGCAGGCAATTGATGTGTTTTGTTACAATATCAAAAAATATGTGGGTTCGTACATTGCTACACTCAATGGGTGTGATGCCATTCTCTTTACGGCGGGAATCGGAGAAAATTCTGCGCTGATCCGAAAAAAATCGATGGAAAATCTGGATATTCTCGGTATTGAAATAGATGATGAACGAAACGAGAATGTAAAACCGGGAAGAATTGAGAAGATCAGTTCAGATAGTTCAAGAACTGATATTTACGTAGTGCCCACTAACGAAGAGCTGGTGATTGCCATCGATGCGGCTAAAATTGCATCGGCAAGTGACCAGAGTCCCTGGGTTTGAAGTTTTTTTCTGATGAGTGAAGATTAATCGTTTTCTCTCAGGCCCAGTTTTTTACAAAGATCAGCCAGTGTTTCTTTTTCTTTCTCGGATAAAACACTGAACTCTTTTTTGATTCTATCGAGGTGCTTTGGGAAAAAGTTTTTGATGAACCGTTTGCCTTCCGGGGTAAGATGAATCAGAACAGCCCGGCGGTCATCAGGATCTTTTCGTCTTGTAACGTAACCGCACTTTTCCAGGTTATCGATCACCATCGTTATGTTACCACCGCTTTTAAGTAGTTTTTCACCGATAGTTCGCTGATTAAGCGGGCCAAGGTGATAGAGTGCTTCCAGGGTGCCGAACTGGCTAACAGTCAAATCAGCCTCAGCTAAATGGCGGTTCAGTCTGTTATTAATCGATTCAGTGGCCCGCATCAGTTTAATGAAGGCGTTCAGCGTGTTTTTTTCAGATTCGGTGCCAGAGAAATTTGTTCCCATATAAAAAAATTGTTCAGCATACAATAGAATGCACAATATATAGAGCTTCGCCAAACAATGGTACTAAATTATCCGGCCTTTAATATTGCAAAATTTCTCTTTCCAACTTTCAGGTTTATTTGATCCCCTGTCGCGAATGTGATGGAAAAATTCGGGTCTTTTATTTTTTTATCATCCACACTCACTCCGCCCTGCTTCATCATCCGTTTGGTTTCACCATTGCTCGATGTGAGACCAGCATCAGAGATGATGTCCATCAGACGGTGTTCGGTTCCTTCCTTAAATTCAAGAATCGGGGCATCATCAGGAATATCTTTCTGGATGACTGTTTTTTCAAAATGTATGCGTGCGTCTTTGGCTGCCTGATCTCCATGATACATCCGCGTGATAGTAAATGCCAGTTCATGTTTCGTATTGCGCGGGTCCTGCTGCGCTTTCTTTTTCAATGCGGGCAGATCTTCAACGGGTACATCGGTCACCAGTTCGAAATAGGGATAGATCTGCTCATCAGGAATAGAGAGCGATTTTCCGTACATCTCATTAGCAGGTTCATCAATGCCGATGTAGTTATCATACGACTTACTCATTTTCATTTTTCCGTCGGTTCCAACGAGCAGAGGCATCATCAGACAAATCTGCGGTTTTTGTCCGTTCGCTTTCTGAAGGTCGCGTCCTACAAGAAGGTTAAATTTTTGATCGGTACCTCCAAGCTCTACATCTGATTTTAGGTGTACCGAGTCCTGTCCCTGTGCCAGTGGGTATAAAAATTCATGCAGAGAAATCGGCTCGTTATTCTGATATCTCTTTGAGAAGTCATCCCGTTCTATCATACGTGCAACCGTCAGGTTGGATGCGAGCCGAATTACATCCATGAATGTTATCGGTCCCAGCCAGTCGTTGTTGTTGACGATAGTGGTTTTGCTCTTGTCGAGAATTTTCCAGGCCTGGTTTACATAGGTTTCGGCATTTTTCTGAACCTCATCTGCAGAGAGCGGCGGCCGGGCTTTATTCTGGCCTGACGGATCACCAATTTTGGCTGTAAATCCACCAATGATAAGAATCGCCTCATGGCCGAGGTCCTGGAACTGACGAAGTTTTCTCAGTATTACCGAGTGCCCCAGGTGCAGGTCGGGACGGGTGGGGTCAACGCCAAGCTTGATTTTAAGCGGACGGTTCTCTGTCCTGGATTTTTTAATTTTTTCAATTAATTCTTCTTCGGGTACAATTTCTGTTGTACCTCTTTTTATGACGGTTAGTTGTTCTTTAACCGGTAAAAAACTCATGAATTCAGATCTATTTTTTCAAAAATTGGAAGGGAACGCAGTGTATTACTTTCCCTGATGGATTTTTCAATGGTTTGGATAAAATCTTCGGTGCCGGGGTAGAGTATGGCAACCGCATTATAAGCGGCCGGAGCAATATAAATAACTATGGGGTAAGTAGTCGAGGCCTTTCTGCTTTCTTCACCTGGAAGATTAAAACCCGCGAGAAGCAACAAGGTTGCACTCACCACAATTGCAGATTTTAATGCACCGAAAACCGAGCCTGCTGCCTGATTAATAATACTAAGGCGAATTACTCTAAATATAGATTCAAGCCAATAGGCTACCATCTGTATCGCTGCCAAAGTAAAAATAAAAATAACAATTCCTGCTACAATGGCGGCTGAATCAGGGTTGTCTATAAAAGGTCGGGCAAAACCGGAAACCGGCCTCATGTATTTAAATGTAACGAATACAGCTATGATGATACCTGCAATGCTGAAAAATTCCTGAATAAATCCGTTTCTGAAACCTCTGAAGGCAAAATATCCGATCGGGAACAGAATAAACAGATCTACCAGATTCATTTCATTTTTTTGAGAGTTCTTCTTTAACAACCTTGCTAATAACGGAACCTTCTGCTTTTCCTTTTAATTTGCCCATTAAGGCACCCATTACTTTCCCCATTTCGGCCATTGATGAGATTTCAAGTCGTTCAATTTCTTTTTGTGCAGCTTCGCGGATTTCCTCTTCGCTCATCAATGCAGGCAGGTATCGTTCTATGATTTCCAGTTCATTGGCTTCTTTTTCTGCGAGTTCCTCTCGTCCGCCTTCCTGAAATTGCTCAATCGATTCCTTTCGTTGTTTGGCAGCCTTCATCAAAACTTCGATAATTTGTTCATCATTGAGTGAAGATTCACCTCCTTTTCTCTCACTGATCTCTTTTTCAAGAATCTTTGCTTTTACCGAACGCAGCACCATGGTTTTGTCGGTTTCTTTGGCTTTCATTGCGGTTTTTAAATCATCAAGTATACGTTCTTTTAAACTCATCGGGCTTTATTTATGTAGGTTTTCATTTGTATGATTTCCCTGATAACATGAGTTCGATATAAGAATCATGGGCATCGTCAGTTTGAGCGCAGTTCCGGCCGCTTTTGGTCGGAATGAAGTCGAAAACTCCATATTTCGACTTCATTCCAATGGAAAGGCACCATCGGAATCGCGTTCATTATGACGTATTTAACCATTTCGCATCATACTTACTTATCTCGAACTCAGGTTGATATTTACTAAGCATGAATAATAACAAACTCTGCAAAATTAAAAAGTTTCCAGGCAAAGTTATCATTACGAGATGAGAGTATTGTAAGTATAAATAAATTTATATCTTAGCAAAGTTTACTCAAAAAAAAAGGTTTCATCCCAGTGAGATGAAACCTTTTTAGAAAAAAATTAATATCAATCAGGTTTTATTTTTATTTATAAAATCAGTGACATTATCCTGATCTACCATCGTTTCCTTAAAAGAATACTTTCCACGTTCGTTTTTTGAGGAGATAATTACTTTTGCCATTTTGCGGTGGGCAAATTTCAAGGATTTTGCCTCTTCACCGAATACCTGTTTCTTTGCCATGGTTTTGTATTATTTAATTTCTTTGTGGATGGTATGCTTGCGGAGTACAGGGTTGTACTTCTTCAGTTCGATCCTCTCTGTAGTAGTTCTCCGGTTCTTCGTTGTAACATAGCGTGAACTTCCCGGTTTTTCCGTGCATTCGAGAATTACCTGAACACGATTGCCTTTCGCCATTGTTCTATACCTCTTTTAATAAAGTTCCTTTTTTCCTGGCATCCTTCAGAACGGCTGAAATTCCCTTCTTATTGATCGTTCGCAAAGTTTTTGCATTCACCTTGAGAGTGATCCACCGATCTTCTTCGGGGATGTAAAAGCGTCGCTTTTGTAAATTCAGTTGAAAGCGATGTTTGGTTTTGTTATTCGCTTTTGACGACCGGTATCCGTTCAGGGCTCCTTTGCCAGTAATATCGTCTTTACGTGCCATAATCTTTCCTGTTGTCTAAAAATTTGATAGACACCAAAAATATGGCATAATGATTTTAAATTCAATAACTATTTACCAAATCTTTATCGGGACTTAGGGAAAGCTAAATGCTGACAGCCTGGCATGATCGATATCTGAAAATTCAATCGATAGAGAGGTTAGCTCAAATTTTTCTCAATTCAGCAATTGTGTATGGTTTGAAGTAATTTTGGGCTTTACTAAACCGGACTTCTCACCAAGTTAATTTTTAAAGATTCCAAATTTGGATCATAAAGTATTTCAAATCAAATGACGGGAAAACCCGCAATGTTTTTTCTTCAAAAAGACTGCAGAATTCCATTCTTACTGCCATTGGTGAAAGGAAACATTGCGGGTTTCTTGCGAAACTGAATTCTTGACACAACAATAGTTTCTAACTTCAAACAAAGAATCATTTTATTCATGACAAACCAAGATGTAGCCGAAAAACTCCGTGAAGTATATAATTTGATGCAGCTCGCCGGCGAAAACCGTTTCCGCGCCATTGCGTTCGACCGTGCCGCGCAAACCATCGAAGGCCTCAACGAGGAGATCACCAAACGGATTGAAGAGGGAACACTCACGGATATAAAGGGAATTGGTAAGTCGATAGCGAAAGACATCAAGGCATTACAGGAAACAGGAACCATGCCGGTGCTCGAATCACTTAAAGAAAAAGTACCGGCCGGGCTGATAGAGTGGCTGAACATCTCGGGGTTGGGGCCAAAAAATATCGCCAAAATCCACAAAGAGTTGGGTATCACCGAAATTACAGAACTGAAGGAGGCATGTCAGAGCGGTGCCGTAGCCGATCTGCCGGGACTTGGGCAAAAATCCGCTGAGAAAATTATCAAGTCCATCGAATACCTCGAAAAATTTGGCGAACGGGCACGGCTGGATCAAGCCCTGGAAATCGCAGAACCTATTTTTAACTTTGTAAAAAAACTGGATGGGGTTCTTCACTGCGACATTGCCGGTTCCCTTCGGCGTTCACGCGAAACCATCGGGGATATCGACATCATCGTGGCAGCCGATAAGGAAAATGCCGATACCATTTTTGATGCGTTTACAGGCCATGAACTTGTGGTTGAAATCCTGGGCCGGGGCGACACCAAAAGCTCCGTGCGAACCGAAACCGGCCGTCAGGTTGACCTGCGTATTGTGAGCGAGAAAGAGTATCCCGCCGCGCTGATGTATTTCACCGGCAGCAAGGAGCACAATATTGTGATGCGTCAGCGTGCCCGTGAGCTTGGAATGGCTCTGAACGAATATGGCCTGTTTAAACTGAATGACGAAAAAGAGACCGATTTTGAGCAGCCGGTGGAAGCATCGTCCGAAAAGGAGATCTATAAAAAACTGGAGCTGAACTTTGTGCCGCCGGAGCACCGTGAAGACCGGGGTGAATTTGAGTTTTATGCCGAACATGAGGAGATGGAGCTGGTGAGTGATGAGGATATTCGCGGGGTGATACACGCTCACAGTACCTACAGTGATGGAAAATATACCATCAGACAGATGGCCGAAGCGTGTTTGGAACGAGGTTATGAATACCTTGGCATTTCCGATCATTCGCGAACGGCAGGGTATGCCGGCGGGCTATCTATTGACGATGTAAAAAGGCAGTGGGATGAGATTGATGAGCTGAATGAAATGTTCGCCTCAGGCGGAACAAATTTCAAAATTTTTAAAGGGATGGAGTCCGACATCCTGAGCGACGGTTCACTCGATTATCCCGATGAGATTCTCGAAGGGTTTGATTTTGTGATTGCCAGCGTCCACAGCGGACTCGAGATGCCGCAGGAGAAAATGATGGAGCGGTTTAAACGGGCGATTGAAAATCCCTGCACCACCATGCTGGGTCATCCCACCGGGAGGCTTCTCCTGAAGCGTGACGGCAGCAAGATCGACCTGAATCAAATCATTGAATGGGCTGTTGAGCGCGGAGTTGCGATCGAAATAAACGCCAGTCCCTGGCGACTCGATCTCGATTGGCGATATGGGAATAAAGCGAAAGAAACCGGCCTGTTCACCTCCATCAACCCTGATGCCCACAGCACTGATGGCATTGATGATATACGCTATGGTGTGATGATTGCCCGGAAAGCGAAGTTTGAGCCGGCGAGAGTGCTCAATACGAAGAGTGCGATGGAGTTTGAAAAGTGGATAAAATCGTAGTGGAAAGTCCTCCTGGGCCTTGAAATTTTTGTCTTTAAAAGTGGGTAAAAGCGAGATGCTTGAATCAGCACACGGGACACATGCGACATTACTCTAATAGCGATACACTGGATGCTGATTTTAGCATCCTCTTCAAGACCTCACAACTCCCTTCTATTTCCTATATTCCAAAAAACAAAAATTCAATCATCTGTTAAACAATCACATGAGCCAATCCAAAAGCCTAACTTACACATCCTACCTGAAAGTAAAGGAACTTCTGTCTCTTCAGGAGCCAGCTTCTGACCCGGAAGAACACGACGAGATGCTTTTTATCATCATTCACCAGGTGTATGAGCTTTGGTTTAAGCAGGTGCTTCACGAGCTGGACAAATTCCGGACCGATCTGGAAGCAGGAAAAACCTGGGATGCTGCCAAGACCATGCGTCGGATTCTAACCATATTGAAAACAATGGTTTCACAGATCGATATTCTTGAAACGATGACACCGCTCGAGTTCAGCAGTTTTCGCGGATTTTTACAGAATGCCAGCGGTTTTCAGTCGGTACAGTTCCGTGAGATGGAGATCGTATGCGGAATGCGTTCCCCGCACATCATTGAGGTTCACAAAGATCAGCCCGATTTGCAGCAGCAGCTCATCATCCGCGAAGAAGAGAGTACCCTGTGGGAGAGCTTTTGCATTTACCTGAAAAAGCGGGGATATGAAATGGAAATTCCACAACGGGTGAATGAACGGGGACTTGTCCACAATCCGTCTGAGAATAATCAGGAACTGCTGGTGGAAGTGATGAAAAAAGACCCTGAAGCAGCTGTACTTACAGAATTGCTGGTGGATTATGACGAGGGTTTGATGGAATGGCGCTACCGGCATGTAAAAATGGTGGAGCGGACCATAGGTACCAAAAAGGGAACGGGTGGATCAGATGGAGCGGCCTACCTGCACAAAACCCTGAACAATCCTATATTCCCGGATCTGTGGGCTATACGCACGAAGTTTTGATATTTGCAAAATATCTCACAGTTATTTTGTGATAATTCATGTATATCCTTGAATGATAATTACTTGCAACATATATGCCTCATACGGATAATTTTCCGGTATCTGACAGGGTGTTTTTTAAAAAAAGTTTATATTGAATTATAAGTTGATAACAATTAAGTGCATTTCGTTTTCAAATAATTTTAGTGTGAGAAATGCGGGTTAGTTCGGGATAGGCGTGAAACGAAATGCGGGCTAAACAGGTACATTATTTCCCTCTCAGCATCTCCAGGAACTCGTTCCGCACTTCCTCGCTGGCATCACGGAAATAAAGAAAAGGCAGATGGGTATCTGTGTTGGTCGTGTCGGTTTCTACTCCCCATAGTGGGACGAGTGAAGTAGGAAGCATAGAGTAACGGGCGTCGCCGATTACTTCCGGTTTATCGGGATGACGGATTAAAAATCCTTCTGACAATCTTTCGAATCGTTTCAGATCGTTATATAATGTAGTGCCTTTGTAATTACCAAAATCTTTATCCAGGGCAATAAGTTCGGCCGATTCTCCTTCGTATATTTTCACCCCGTTGAACAGCCCTGTGCGGATTCCCTCTGTAAATACCCGGCCGTTGTAAATATAATTTCCCCGCCATAAAAACTGATTCCCAATGGTCGGTTTCACCACGATTTCTTCTGTTGAATGTCCCCGCTGACTGGCAAGCTCTTCAAGTGCACTTTTACCTCTCTCTTTTTGTAAAAAGCCAAATGCAAAAAACAGAAACAGCCAGCACCAGGAAGCAGTAATGAGCGCTTTTCGATTCTGATGCACCCCCAGGCCAACCAGTACAATCAGCCCGGTGGAAAGGATTGGGTCCACTACTGAAATGAGATTCCACGCATAGCGCGTTTCCAGAAAAGGCCAGAGAAGCTGTGTGCCGTAACTGGTGAATGAATCGAGCAGACCGCTGGTAGCGTATGCCGCAAAACTGCAGATGTAAAGCTGCCTGAAAGTGAGATGTTTTCGGAGAAACCACCAGAGTAGCAGAGATGCCACGAGCGCACCAACCGGGATGAAAATGAGTGAATGGGTAAACTGCCGGTGAACTTCTATGTTGAAAAGCGGATCAGAAGGGATGTGAATATAGTAATCGAGATCAGCCAGCATTGCTGCCACAAAACCTGCGGCGGCAGCAGGCCTCATTAACTCCTTTTTGGCCACAGACTGCGAAGCAGCCGCCCCCACAATACCGTGTGTTAGTGGGTCCATGCTGTGCTGGTTTTAATTCTTGCCTGATCTGCCTTCTTGAAATGGGCGTGATCTGGAAGCCTGAAAAACCGGAAATTATCCGACATTCCCGGTTTCAAATCGGATATTGAAATTCCTGGATTGCAAATCATTCATCCCTCACTGCGTCTGCGGGTTGAATCGAAGCTGCACGTACAGAGGGGTACCAGCTCGCCAGCAGGCAAAGCACCATCGTGCCGGCAAGTACAATCCCTACATCAAAAAAACGAATGGTCACCGGGTAGGCATCAATTATAAAAGATGAGGAGAGTTTGAACAGGCTGAATTCCTGTTGAGCCAGACACATTCCAATACCCAGGATGCCCCCAAGTCCGCACCCGATCAAGCCGATCTGTAAACCCTGGCTTCGGAAAATATTTTTAATTCTTTTGGGTGTCATCCCCATCGATATCAACACGCCGATGTCGCGTTTTTTCTGAATTACAATCATAGTAAGAGATCCCACAATATTGAGTACAGCCACCAAAACAATAATCATCAGGATAAAATAGGATCCCCATTTTTCGAGATACATTACATCGTAGAGGGGCTTTTGCAGGTCATACCATGTCTGAATACGGTAATCTTCCCCCAGCGTTTTCACAAGATCGGCTTTCACTGTTTCAGCACGATCGGTATCCTTAATTTGCAGGTCAAAACCGGTAATTTCATTTCTCATGTTAAATAGGCGCTGGGCTGCCGTCATGTCGATATAAACTACATCGCCTTCTACGATCTGGTGCATGTTGTAACTGGAACGCACATCAAAACGGCTCACTCTTGGTGCCGAAAACTGTGTAAGAGCCCGGCGCATACCAGTGGGGCTGAGCATTGCAATTTCGTCATTAGGGTCCAGTCGATATCGGTTTACAAGTGATTCACTGACAATTACACCGGGGCGGCCATCTATTACAGAGAGATCAGTTGTTCCGTCTGCAATGAGGCCGGCCAGTTGGGTTGTCAGAATATCAGAATCGCTTTCAATACCCCTCACTGTCAGCACTTCGTTGCGTCCGTTTTGAAAAACCATCATCGCTTTTCCTTCAATATAGGGCGCCACACTAACTACTTCCGGATGTTCGCGCACCCGGTCCAGCAGTTCGGGGTCGTAAAACATATTCGGCTGCCCCGCCAGTTCCACACGGATGTCCGGATCGAACGAGAGAAGGTAGCTACGGATCACATCAAAAAAACCGTTAAATACCGAAAGGATAATTATGAGCAGTGCCGTGCCGATAGTAATCCCCGCAATACTGATGGATGTGAGAACCGAAATCAGCGAGATGTGTTTTTTTGAAAAAAGGTAGCGTCTCGAAATAAATTGAATGACATTCATTCTGTAAATTTGTATTTATCCCATTCATTGGGTTCATTTGGATTGATAAATTTAATTTCCAGCTAAAATTTATATCTTTAGCCGCCTATCAAAAAAATCAAAACGGTGAGATAACGTGACTTTAAAAATCGAAGAAATCAGGGCAATTTCCAATGGCGATCACGGGGATCTGTTTTCTGTGCTTGGTCTGCATACTATAAACGTTGAGGGTAAAGAAAAACTTGTGGTAAGATGTTTTCGGCCCGATGCCAAATCGGTAACCGTTTTACCAGATAGCGGGAAACCGGTAACGTTGAAACGTATTTCGGACGAAGGCTTGTTTGAATACATATTTGTTCGCCGAAAGAACAGGTTTTCGTACAAATTGAAAGTTGTGCCTTATGTGGGTGGAACCTATGAAATTGATGATGCATACCGATTCGGTACCCTGATTTCCGATTTCGATCTCCAGCTCTGGGGAGAAGGAAACCATCATCACGCCTATCGGTGGAAGGGTGCTCACACCAAAATGGTTGATGATGTAGAAGGTACTCATTTTGTGGTGAGTGCACCAAGTGCAAGTCGCGTGAGTGTGATCGGGTCATTCAACAATTGGGATGGCCGTGTGCACGGAATGAGAAAATATCACGACCAGGGCATTTGGGAAATTTTTATTCCTCACGTAACAGAAGGAGATCTTTATAAATTTGAGGTAAAATCTCATATGCAGCCCGGTCCTGTGAAGAAAGCCGATCCGTACGCACGTTTTAGTGAGCTGCGGCCGGGAACAGCATCCAAAGTGTGGAACAGCAGGTATGAATGGAAAGATGGCGAGTGGATGAAAGAGCGCTCCAAAATCGCCCATTTTGAAGAGGCTGTCACCGTTTATGAAATACACCCCGGTTCCTGGAAGCGTAAAGTGGGTGAGAAACCCGGTTTTTTGAGTTATCGTGAACTGGCCGATGATCTGGTCCCCTACGTCAAGGAGATGGGCTTCACCCACATCGAACTGATGCCCATTGCAGAACATCCCTACGATCCATCCTGGGGATACCAGATTACTGGTTATTTTGCACCAACCAGCCGGTTCGGCAATCCTGATGATTTGAGATATTTTATTGACCAGTGCCACCAGGCCGGCATTGGTGTGATTGTGGACTGGGTTCCGGCTCATTTCACAAAAGATGAGCACGGACTTAGGCGATTTGACGGTACTGCACTCTACGAACACGAAGATCCCCGGCAGGGCGAGCACCGAGACTGGGGCACGTGCATTTTTAATTTCGGGCGAACCGAGGTAGTGAATTTTCTTATTTCAAATGCCATCTATTGGCTGGAAGAGTTTCACATCGACGGACTGAGGGTAGATGCCGTAGCTTCGATGATTTATCTTGATTATTCCCGTGAAGATGACGAATGGGTGCCAAACCAGTATGGTGGCCGCGAAAACCTTGAAGCTATTCAGTTTCTGAGACGGTTTAACGAAGTGACACATGAATATTATCCGGGGGTACTCACCTTTGCCGAGGAATCCACATCATGGCAGGGTGTATCCAAACCCACATCATCCGGCGGCCTCGGGTTCGATTTTAAGTGGAATATGGGCTGGATGAACGATACACTTTCTTACATAGAAAAAGATCCCATTTACAGAAAGTATCATCAGGATCAGCTCTCTTTTTCATTGATTTATGCATTTTCCGAGCAATTTATCCTGCCGCTGTCGCATGATGAGGTAGTACACATGAAACAGTCGCTGCTATCGAAAATGCCGGGCGATGACTGGCAGAAATTTGCAAATCTGCGCCTTCTCTACACATATATGTTTGGCCATCCCGGTAAAAAACTGCTTTTTATGGGCAGTGAGTTTGCCCAGTGGGACGAATGGACCGAAGCAAAATCTCTTGACTGGCATCTGCTTCAGTGGGAACCGCATAAGGGGGTTCAAAACCTGGTAAAAGACCTGAATAAGTTGTATAGAAACGAACCTGCACTGTATGAAGTGGATTCGAAATGGGAAGGGTTTGAATGGATTGATCTGAGCGATGCAGATAATAGTTTGCTCTCATTCATCAGGAAAGGAAAAAACCCGGAAGATTATCTGGTATTCATTCTCAATTTTACTCCTGCCTATCACAATGTGTACCGGTTTGGTGTGCCCGAGGCGCGAAAATATGAAGTGATTTTAAACAGCGATTCATCCTTTTACGGTGGCAGTAATGCAGGGCCAACTGTGATTGAAGGACAGGAAGGTCCATGGCATAATCAGGTCTGTCACATTAATATTCCGGTTCCGCCATTGGGCGGGATTATCCTTAAACCGGTCAAATAAATATTCAGTAATCAAGGAATTGGAAAAAATATGAAATTCCCCAGATCCTGTGGCACCCTGGTTCACCCTACGTCATTTCCGTCTATGTATGGTATGGGAGACCTTGGGAAAGAGGCCAGGAACTTTATCGATTACCTGGATGATACCGGGCAAACCATTTGGCAGGTTCTGCCGCTTGGGCCAACCGGGTTCGGTAATTCGCCCTACGCCAGTTATTCTGCTTTTGCAGGCAATCATTTTCTCATAAGTCTTGATACACTTGTAGAAAAAGGACTCCTGAAAAAAAGCGAAGTAAAGAGAGCCGAAAAACCGGTAACAAATGAGGCAGATTACGAAGGCTCATACAGCATCAAGAACGAACTATTTCGTATTGCATCCCGCAGATTTTACGATTTGACGACAGCTGAGGATGAAGCAAAGCTGGAAATTTTCAAAAAAAACAATAAAGTGTGGCTGGAGGATTATTGTCTTTTTATTGCCTGCTCCAAGGCAAACGGCCGCAAATCATGGAACCAATGGCCTGCCGAAATTGCCCAGCGGAAACCATCAGAGATCAGTAAGCTTAAAAAAGTACACCGGGAAGAAATTAATTATCAGGTTTGGGTGCAGTTTGAATTTTTTGAACAGTGGTTCGATCTCAAAACCTACGCTAACAGCAAAGGGGTTCGTGTGGTGGGTGATATCCCCATTTTTGTAGATCACAATAGTGCGGATGTGTGGGGAAATACCCAATATTTTGAAGTCGACAAACAGGGGAACCGCAAGCTCGTAGCAGGTGTGCCTCCCGACTATTTTAGCGAAACCGGACAGTTGTGGGGCAATCCGCTCTATAAGTGGGACGTTCTCGAAAAAGATAATTTTTCCTGGTGGATAGATCGGTTCAGGCAAATGTTTGAGCTGTATGATGCTATTCGGGTAGATCATTTCCGCGGGTTCGATGCTTACTGGGAAGTTTCTGCCAGTGAAAAAACCGCGCAAAAAGGACGATGGATAAAAGCACCGGGTGAAAAACTGTTTCAAACTATTAAAAAAGAGTTGGGTGAACTGCCCATTATCGCTGAAGACCTAGGTGTAATGACACCATCGGTAGAAAAGCTTCGGGATGATTTTCAGTTTCCGGGGATGAAAATCCTTCATTTTGCATTCAATTCCGATGCAACCAACAGCTTTCTTCCTCACAACTATTCTCAAAACTGTGTGGTTTACACTGGTACGCACGATAACGATACAACCATTGGGTGGTATCGAACTACACCGGAAATTGAACAGCACCGTGCCAGGGAATATACACGCAGCGATGGCAATGATATTCACTGGGAGCTTATTCGTCTGGGAATGCTTTCGGTTGCCGACCAGGCCATTTTTCCACTCCAGGATTTTATGGGTCTGGATGAATCTCACAGGATGAACACACCCGGAACAGTTCAAAAAAATTGGCTTTGGAGATATACCAAAAAGATGCTCGATCAGGTTGACCGTGACAAAGTTCGCTATATTATCCAACTTTCTAACCGTAAACCGAGCGGTTAAATAAAGTAAAACACCTATACAGAATGAAGCTTTTTAATAAAAGCATGGTTTTGTATCTTAAGCCGTTTGCGAAATTTTAACAAAGGTGAATGTCTTTTCAACTAAATCATCTGCCCAAGAGGACGGAAAAACCCAGAAACGAAGGAATTACTCTTGCTCTTGATAAAGGGTTTAGTGTTCGGCAGGCAGAAGATTTTTGTGAAGTAGCTTCGAACTACACCGATATTGTAAAGCTTGGCTGGGGTACTTCGT